>DASRUW010000616.1:0-2657 GCA_035655255.1 Telluria sp.
AGGCCGGCAAGGCGACGGAAATCGTCGTCGTCTCGATCGGCCCGGCCAAGGCGGACGAAACCCTGCGCACGGCGCTCGCCATGGGCGCCGACCGCGGCATTCTGGTCAAGACCGACGAAACGGTCGAACCGCTCGCGGTCGCGAAGATCCTCGCCAAGATCGCGGCGGAGGAGCAGCCCGGCCTGATCATTCTCGGAAAGCAGGCGATCGACGACGATTCGAACCAGACCGGCCAGATGCTGGCCGCGCTGCTCGGCTGGCCGCAGGCGACCTTCGCCTCCAAGGTCGTGCTGGAAGAGGGCAAGGTCAGCGTGACGCGCGAAGTGGACGGCGGCCTCGAGACCCTGGCCCTGCAGCTGCCGGCCATCGTGACCACCGACCTGCGCCTGAACGAGCCGCGCTACGTCACCCTGCCGAACATCATGAAGGCCAAGAAGAAGCCGCTCGAGACGGTCAAGCCGGAAGACCTGGGCGTGGACGTCACCCCGCGCCTGAAGACGCTCAAGGTCGCCGAGCCGGCCAAGCGCTCCGCCGGCATCAAGGTGCCGGACGTCGCCACGCTGGTCGCCAAGCTCAAGACCGAAGCCAAAGTTATCTGATCCAGGATTCCCATCATGACCGCTCTCGTTATCGCAGAACACGACAACGCTTCGCTCAAGGCGAGCACCCACCACACCGTGACCGCGGCCGCCCAGTGCGGCGGCGAAGTGCACGTGCTGGTCGCCGGCTCGAACGCCGCCGCTGCCGCCGCGCAGGCCGCGCAGATCGCCGGCGTGGCCAAGGTCCTCGTGGCCGACGCCCCGCAGTTCGCGGACGGCCTGGCCGAGAACGTGGCCGAGCAGGCCCTGGCCATCGCCGGCAACTACTCGCACATCCTGGCGCCCGCCACCGCCTTCGGCAAGAACGTGCTGCCGCGCGTGGCCGCCAAGCTGGACGTGGCCCAGATCTCCGAAATCACCAAGGTCGACGCTCCCGACACCTTCGAGCGCCCGATCTACGCCGGTAACGCCATCGCCACCGTGCAGTCCTCGGACAAGGTCAAAGTCATCACCGTGCGCACCACCGGCTTCGACGCCGCCGCCGCCACCGGCGGTTCGGCCGCGACCGAGAACCTGACCGCCGTCGCCGATTCCGGCAAGTCGGCCTTCGTGGGCCGCGAAGTGGCCAAGTCGGACCGTCCGGAACTGACCGCCGCCAAGATCATCGTCTCCGGCGGCCGCGGCATGGGCTCGGCCGACAACTTCAAGATCCTGGAGCCGCTGGCCGACAAGCTGGGCGCCGCCATGGGCGCCTCGCGCGCCGCGGTGGACGCGGGCTTCGTGCCGAACGACTGGCAGGTCGGCCAGACCGGCAAGATCGTCGCGCCGAACCTGTACATCGCCGTCGGCATCTCGGGCGCGATCCAGCACCTGGCCGGCATGAAGGATTCGAAGACCATCGTCGCGATCAACAAGGATCCCGAAGCGCCGATTTTCGCGGTGGCCGACTATGGCCTTGTGGGCGACCTGTTCGAGGTCGTCCCCGAGCTGGTCAAGGCACTTTAATCACTCCCGGACATCCCCGCAGCCGCGGGGATGTTTTCATTTGCAGACAGAGATCATGAGCTACCAAGCGCCCCTCAAGGACATGCTGTTCGTGCTGAACGAACTGGCCGGCCTGTCCACCATCAACCAGTTGCCCGGCTGCGAAGACGCGACCATCGACACCGTCGAAGCCGTCCTCGAAGAGAACGCGAAGTTCTGCGGCGAAGTCGTCGCCCCGCTGAACCACCCCGCCGACAAGGAGCCGAGCTTCTGGACCGACGGCAAGGTCACCACCGCCAAGGGCTTCAAGGAAGCCTTCAAGGGCTTCGTCGAAGCGGGCTGGCAGGGCGTGCAGCATCCGGCCGAATTCGGCGGCCAGGGCCTGCCCAAGCTGGTCCACACGCCGTGCACCGAGATGCTCAACTCGGCCAACCTGTCCTTCGCGCTGGTGGCCCTGCTGACCGACGGCGCCATCGAGGCGCTGCTGACGGCCGGCTCGGACGAGCATAAGGCGACCTACCTGGAGCCGCTCATCACCGGCAAGTGGACCGGCACCATGAACCTGACCGAGCCCCAGGCCGGCTCCGACCTGGCCGCCGTGCGCACGCGCGCGGTGCCGCAGGACGACGGCACCTACAAGGTGTTCGGCACCAAGATCTTCATCACCTACGGCGAGCACGACATGGCGGAGAACATCATCCACCTCGTGCTGGCGCGCACGCCGGACGCGCCCCCGGGCGTGAAGGGCATCTCGCTGTTCATCGTGCCCAAGTTCCTCGTCAACGCGGACGGCTCGCTGGGCGCGCGCAACGACGCGCACTGCGTGTCGATCGAGCACAAGCTGGGCATCAAGGCCTCGCCGACCGCGGTGCTGCAGTTCGGCGACCACGGCGGCGCCACCGGCTACCTGGTGGGCGAAGAGAACCGCGGCCTGGAATACATGTTCATCATGATGAACGCGGCCCGCTTCGGCGTGGGCATGCAGGGCGTCGGCCTGGCCGAACGCGCCTACCAGCAGGCCGCCGCCTATGCCAAGGACCGCGTGCAGTCGCGCGACCTGGCCGGCTCGCCCGGCCCGGTCGCCATCATCAACCACCCGGACGTGCGCCGCATGCTGATGTCGATGCGCGCCCA
>DASRUW010000617.1:0-9162 GCA_035655255.1 Telluria sp.
ACATCCGTGGTGGAGCGCCTCGAGGCCGGCAAGGAGCACCGGCGCCAGGTGTTCGTGATCCTGTCGGAGCTGTTCACCAATGCGGTCGAACATGGCCTGCTCGGGCTCGACTCCAGTCTCAAGGGCGGCGTGGACGGCTTCGAGGCCTACATGGCGGAACGCCAGCGCCGGCTGGACGCGCTGGACGGCGGCCATGTCGAGATCGGTCTGGAGCGGGCGCTGATCGACGGCCGCGCCGCCATCCGCATCCGCGTGCGGGATACGGGGCAGGGCTTCGACTACGGCGCGCTCGACCTGGCCGCCTTCGGCCAGAACGCGACGCCGTATGGACGCGGCATCCTGCTTGCGAGCAGCCTGTGCTACTCGCTCGAATTCGTCGGCGCGGGCAACGAGGTGGTCGGCTACTACTGTCTCTAGCGCAACAGCAGGATGGGCGCGCTGTCGAGCAGGTCGGAGGCCACGAGCATCCAGGTGGTCAGGCCGATCACGCCCGCGTGCAAGGCGCCCCACAGCAGAGGTGTGATGCGTGACATGATGTTCTCCCAGGCTATGGCTGCATGCTACGGCGCCTGACGAAACGGCAATATCGGCGCGTTTTCCTTCGTCTTGTAGGAAGAGTTCCCGTGGCCGGGCATAAAGGGGGGCTCCTACGGGGGCTGTAGGCGGCGTCCTATTGGCGTTTCCGGCGCCGGGCCGTACAGTTGAGGCCATGTCCCGATCCGATCCAAGCCATGCCGGCGCCCGTGCGGCGCGCCGCCACGCGATCCGCAAGCTGCTGCACAGCGTCTTCGGCATCGACCACCTGCGCGACGGCCAGCAGCGCGTCATCGACGCCGTGCTGGACGGGCAGGACGCGCTCGCCATCATGCCGACCGGGAGCGGCAAATCGCTGTGCTACCAGATTCCGGCGCGCCTGCTGCCCGGCATGACCCTGGTGGTGTCGCCCCTGATCTCGCTGATGAAGGACCAGCAGGACAAGCTCGTGGCCCTGGGCGTGCGCGCCGCGCAGGTGAACAGCAGCCTGACGGCCGAGCAGGAGCAGGCGGCCCTGGCGGCGATCGCCGCCGAAGCCCCCGAGATCGTGTTCTGCACGCCCGAGCGGCTGGCGACGCCGGCCTTCGTCGAGGTGCTCAAGGGCGTGACGCTGGACCTGGTGGTGATCGACGAGGCGCACTGCATCTCGCAATGGGGCTACGACTTCCGCCCGGCCTATCTGGAGATGGCGGCGGCCATCGCCGCCCTCGGGCGGCCGCGCATCCTCGCCCTGACCGCCACCGCCACCGAGGACGTGGTGCAGGACATCCGCACCCAGCTCGGACGGCCGCGCATGGCGGTCATCAACACCGGCATCTACCGGCCGAACCTGCACTACCGGGTGATCCAGGTGACCAATGTGGAGGAGAAGAGCGCCACCGCATGCCGCCTGGTGCGGGAGACGCCGGGCGTGGGCATCGTCTACGCGGCCACCGTCAAGGCGGCCGAGGAGCTGTACCGCGAGCTGGAACAGGCCGGCGCCAGCGTGGCCCTGTACCACGGACGCCTGCGCGCGGCCGAGCGCAGGCACAGCCAGGACCAGTTCATGTCCGGCGCGCGGCGCGTGATGGTCGCCACCAATGCGTTCGGCATGGGTATCGACAAGCCGGACACGCGTTTCGTGCTTCACCTCCAGCTGCCGGCCAACCTCGAGGCTTACTACCAGGAGTCCGGCCGCGCCGGGCGCGATGGCCAGGACGCCCAATGCATCCTGCTGTACCAGTCCGAGGACAAGCGCGTGCAGCAGTTCTTCCTGCTCAAGCATTATCCGGCGGCGGAGGAAGTGCGGACGGCGTACGAGCAGGTGGCCAAACGCGCGGCGCCAGTACTGGCGGGCGACCTGGACGACCCGCACGGCCAGCTGCCGGTGGTGCTCAAGCTCCTGAAGGACGCGCACCTGCTGCGCCAGAACCGCCGCCTCGAATACAGCGTCACGGCCCAAACGCCCAAGCCGTCCGCGTTCGCGCGCATCGCGGACGCCAACCGCGCGCGCCAGGAACGCGAGCGCGCCGCGCTGGAATCGATGGCCGATTACGCGGTGAGTGGCTTGTGCCGCTGGAAGCTGCTGCTCGATTACTTCGGCGACGGGCTGCCGGGGTTCGAGCGCTGCGGCACCTGCGACAACTGCCTCGACCCGCCGCAGATCCAGCTGGACGCGTCGGACGTGGCCAGTGCCTTCGCCGCCGTGCGGCCGCCGGCGCCCGAGTTCGAGCCCGGGCAGCGCGTCACCGTGCCCAGGTACGGGCATGGCACGGTGACGGCGGTGACGGGCGAACAGGTGACGATCCAGCTGGAAGGCGACGACACCCGGACTTTCATGGCGGAGTACGTGACGCACGCATGAGCGACATGGTGGTGGTGCGCCGGGAAGGGCTGTACTGCGTCCCCGGCGATTTCTTCATCGATCCGTGGCGGCCCGTGGACCGGGCCGTGATCACGCACGCCCATGGCGACCATGCGCGCATCGGCAACCGGCATTACCTCGCGGCGGCGGCAGGTGAAGGTGTGCTGCGCGCACGCCTGGGCGACGTGCATCTCGATACCCTGGCCTATGGCGAGCGCGTGGTCCACAACGGCGTCGCCGTCTCTTTGCACCCGGCCGGCCACGTGCTCGGCTCGGCCCAGGTGCGGATGGAATGCGGCGGCGAGGTCTGGGTCGCCTCGGGCGACTACAAGGTCGAGGCGGACCGCACCTGCGCGCCCTTCGAGCCGGTGCGCTGCGATACCTTCATCACCGAATCGACCTTCGGCCTGCCGATCTACCGCTGGCCTGGACAGGATGAAGTCTTCGAAGCGATCAACCAGTGGTGGCGCCGCAACGCGGACGAGGGCCGCGCCAGCGTGATCTTCGCCTACGCCTTCGGCAAAGCCCAGCGCGTGCTGTCCGGCGTGGACCCCTCGATCGGTCCCATCGTCTGCCACGGCGCGGCGGAGCCCCTGAACCGCGCCTACCGCGCCGCCGGCGTGGCGTTGCCGGACACGCGGATGGTGACCGAGGTCGCCAAGGCCGACCTGCGCCGCGCGTTGGTGGTGGCGCCGCCCTCGGCCGCCGGGTCGCCCTGGATGAAGCGCTTCGGCGACTACAGCGACGCCTTCGCCAGCGGCTGGATGCAGCTGCGCGGCGCGCGCCGGCGGCGCAGCGTCGACCGCGGCTTCGTCCTGTCCGACCATGCGGACTGGCCGGGGCTCCTGACCGCGATCCGCGCCAGCGAGGCGTCCCGCATCCGCGTCACGCACGGCTCGGTGGGCGTGATGGTGCGCTGGCTGCGCCAATGCGGCCTGGACGCGGCAGGCTTCGAGACGGAATTCGGCGACGACGAGGCGGCGGGCGACGATCCGGGCACGGAGGCGGCCGATGCGTGAATTCGCGCGCCTGTACGCGGAGCTGGACGAAACGACGGCCACCAACCGCAAGCTCGACGCACTGCGCCGCTATTTTTCCAGCGCGGCTCCCGCCGACGCCGCCTGGGCCGTGTACTTCCTCGCCGGCGGCAAGCCGCGCCAGGCGGTGCCGACCAAGCTGCTGCGCCAATACGCCGTCGAATTCGCGCAACTGGACGACTGGCTGTTCGACGAATGCTATGCGGCCGTGGGCGACCTGGCCGAGACCATCGCCCATATCCTGCCCGCGCCGAACCGGCGCGGCACGCTCGGCCTGGCCGAATGGATGCAGGAGCGGATCGGTCCCTTGCGCGGGGCCGATCCCGAGACCATCCGCGCCGCCCTGTTCTCGTATTGGGACGAATTGGACTGGTGCGAGCGTTTCCTGTTCGTGAAGCTGATCGGCGGCGCGTTCCGGGTCGGCGTGTCGCGCCTGCTGGTCACGCGCGCGTTGGCGCAGCTGGCGGACGCCGACCCCAAGCTGCTGGCCCAGCGCCTCATGGGCTGGACCGACGGCAGCGTGCGGCCCACCGGCGCCGGGTTCCTGGCCCTGATCGCTGCGCCGTCGGAGGCGGAACACCAGCGCCGCGGCGGCCAGCCCTATCCCTTCTTCCTCGCGCACCAGCTGCAGGCGGATCCGGAATCGCTCGGCGCGGTCGCGGACTGGCAGGTGGAATGGAAGTACGACGGCATCCGCGCCCAGCTGGTGCGCCGCGCCGGCCTGAATTACCTGTGGTCGCGCGGCGAAGACCTGATCACGGAACGCTTTCCGGAGCTGACCGCGCTGCGCCTGCCGGAGGGTACGGTGGTCGACGGCGAAATCCTGGTGTGGAACGAAGCGGCCGGCGCGCCCGCGCCGTTCGCCGAACTGCAGCGCCGCATCGGCCGCAAGAACCTGTCCGCGCGCCTGCTGGCCGAGCTGCCCGCCGTGCTGGTGGCCTACGACCTGCTGGAACGGGACGGCGTGGACCTGCGTGGCCTGCCCCAGCGCGAACGCAGGACCCTGCTCGAACAGCTGGTGCGCGAAGCGCAGCAGGATGCGTTCAAGCTCTCGCCGCTGGTGCATGCGCCGGATTGGGAGGCGCTGGCCACGCTGCGCGCCCAGTCGCGCGAGCGCGGCGTGGAAGGCTTCATGCTCAAGGCCGCCGACGCCCGCTACGGCGTGGGCCGCACGCGCGACGTCGGCACCTGGTGGAAGTGGAAGATCGACCCGTATAGCGTGGACGCCGTGCTGGTCTACGCCCAGCCGGGTTCCGGCCGGCGCGCGTCGCTGTACACGGATTACACCTTTGCCGTGTGGGACACGGATGGGGAGGGCGAACGCAAGCTGGTGCCGTTCGCGAAAGCCTATTCGGGCCTGACCGACGCCGAGATCGCGCAGGTCGACCAGGCGATCCGCCGCAGCACGGTGGAGAAGTTCGGGCCGGTGCGTGCGGTGCGGCCGGAAATGGTGTTCGAGATCGGCTTCGAGGGCATCGCCCGCTCGACCCGCCACAAGGCCGGCATCGCGGTGCGCTTTCCGCGCATCCTGCGCCGGCGCGAGGACAAGGCCGCGGAGGAGGCCGACACCCTGGCTTCCCTGCGCGCGCTGCTGGACGCGCCATGAAGGCGCGCCTGCAAGCCTGGTTCGCGGCGCGCGGCTGGGGCGTCTTCCCGTTCCAGCGCGCCGTCTGGGACGCGGCGCTGGCCGGCCACTCCGGCCTGCTGCACGCGAGCACCGGTGCGGGCAAGACCTACGCCGTCTGGTTCGCGGCCCTGCTGCGCGGCGCGGGAAAGCGCCCGGCCGGGCTGCGCGTGCTGTGGCTGACGCCGATGCGCGCCTTGGCGGCGGACACGGAACGGGCCTTGGCCGAATCGGCGGCGGAGCTGGCGCCGTCCTGGCGCATCGGCTCGCGCACCGGCGACACCACGTCCGCGCAGCGCGCCAGCCAGGCCAAGACGCTGCCCACGGCCTTGATCACGACGCCGGAAAGCCTGTCCCTGCTGCTGTCCCATCCCAATGCGCACGAACGGTTCGCGGGCCTGGACATGGTGATCGTCGACGAGTGGCACGAACTCCTGGGCAGCAAGCGCGGGGTGCAGGTTCAGCTCGCGCTGGCGCGCCTGCGGCGCTGGAATCCGCAGCTGGTGGTGTGGGCCTTGTCGGCCACCATGGGCCGCCTGGACCAGGCCCGCGACGTGCTGCTCGCGGGCGGCCCCGGCGTGCTGGTGGAGGGCGAGCAGGGCAAGGAGATCGTGGTCGACACCTTGATTCCCGATAGCCCCTCGCGCTTTCCCTGGGGCGGCCACCTCGGCATCGCCATGCTGGAGCCGGTCCTGCACGAGATCGAACAGCACGCGGCGACGCTGGTGTTCACCAACACGCGCTCGCAGTCGGAGCTGTGGTACCAGAACATCCTCGATGCGCGCCCGGACTGGGCCGGCCTCATCGCCCTGCACCACGGCTCGCTGGACCGCGCCGTGCGCGAGTGGGTGGAGCTGGGCCTCAAGCACGGCCAGCTCAAGGCCGTGGTCTGCACCGCGAGCCTGGACCTGGGCGTGGACTTCCTGCCGGTGGAGCGCGTACTGCAGATCGGCAGCGCAAAGGGGATCGCGCGCCTGCTGCAGCGGGCCGGGCGCAGCGGCCATGCGCCGGGGCGCGTCTCGCGCGTGACCCTGGTGCCGACCAATACCATGGAGCTGCTGGAAGCGGCCGGCGCCAAGGCGGCCGTCGCCCAGCGCCGCATCGAGGCGCGCCTGGTTCCCAACAAGCCGTTCGACGTGCTGGTGCAGCATCTCGTCACCGTGGCCCTGGGCGGGGGCTTTCGCGCGCCCGAGATGCTGGAGGAGGTGCGCGGGGCCTGGTCCTACCGCGCCCTGAGCGAGGAGGAGTGGCAGTGGGCGCTGGACTTCGTCGCGCGCGGCGGGCAAAGCCTGGTCGCCTATCCGGAATACCGGCGCGTGCTGCCGGACGCGCAGGGCGTGTACCGCGTGCCCGATGCGGCGATCGGCCGGCGCCACCGCATGGGCATCGGCACCATCGTGTCGGACGCCTCGGTGCAGGTGAAGTACATGAGCGGAGGGCGCATCGGCAGCGTGGAGGAGTCCTTCGTCACGCGCCTGAAGCCGGGCGACCACTTCCTGTTCGGGGGGCGCATCCTGGAATTCATCCGCCTGCACGAGATGACGGCCTACGTGAAGCGCGCCACCGGCGCCAAGGGGGCGGTGTCGCGCTGGCAGGGCGCCAAGATGCCGATGTCGTCGGAACTGGCGCACGCCATGCTGGAGCAGCTGCGGCGCGCGGCGCGCGGCGTGACCGAAGGGCCGGAGATGGAGGCCCTGCGCCCGCTGCTGGCGATCCAGCAGCGCTGGTCGGCCCTGCCGACGGACGAGACGCTGGTGGTGGAAAGCATGCGGAGCCGCGACGGCCACCACCTGTTCCTGTATCCGTTCGCGGGCCGCGCGGTGCATACCGGGCTGGCGTCGCTGCTGGCCTACCGTGTGGGGCGGATGCAGCCGATCACCTTCTCGGTCTCGGTGAACGACTACGGTTTCGAGCTGCTGTCCTCGGAGGCGGTCGATTGGGCCACCCTGTTCGGCGCGGCGACGGGCGCGGAGGTCGGCCTGTTCACGACGGACCGGCTGCTGGAGGATGTGCTCGACAGCCTGAACGCGACCCAGCTGTCGCAACAGCGCTTCCGCGAAGTGGCGCGCATCGCCGGGCTGGTGTTCCAGGGCTATCCCGGCCAGCCGAAGAGCAACCGCCAGCTGCAGGCCTCGTCCTCGCTGTTCTTCGAGGTCTTCCGCAAGCACGACGCGGCCAACCTGCTGCTGACCCAGGCGCAGCGCGAAGTGATGGAGCAGGAACTGGAGCTGACCCGCCTGCGCGCCACGCTGGAAGAGCTGCACGGCCGCCGCATCGCCTACCAGTCCACGCGGCGCGCCACGCCGTTCGGCTTCGCGCTGATGGTGGAGATGTTCCGCGAAAGAGTGAGCACGGAACGGCTCAACGACCGGGTCGCGCGCCTGCTGCGCGAGCTGGAAAAGGCGGCCGGCACATGAGCGGCGCGCGCATCGTCCAGTGCGCCGGCGAGGACCTGGTCCTGCTGCCGGAGAAGGCCGTGGTCTGGCCGCGCGCTGCCACGCTCGTGGTGGCCGACGTCCATTTCGGCAAGGCGGCCGCCTTCCGCGCGCTGGGCGTGCCGGTGCCGCACGGGACCACCACCGAGAACCTGGCCCTGCTTGCGGACCTGGTGGCGCGGCACGGCGCGCGCCGCATCGTCTTCCTCGGCGACTTCCTGCATGCGCGGGCGGCGCACGCCCCGCGCACCCTGGCGGCGATGCTGGACTGGCGCGCCCGCCACCCGGCGCTGGAACTCGTCCTGGTGCGCGGCAACCATGATGCGCGCGCGGGCGACCCGGCGGCCGCGCTGGGCGTGACGCTGGTGGACGAGCCATGGGCGCTGGGTCCTTTCGCCTGCGCCCACCATCCCGGCGTCGCCGCACCGGGCTACGTGCTGGCCGGGCACGTGCATCCGGTCTACGTCCTGGCCACCCGCATCGAGTCGGTGCGCTTGCCGTGCTTCCTGGCCGGGCCGCGCCGCATGATCCTGCCGGCCTTCGGCGCCTTTACCGGCGGCCATGCGGTGCGTCCGGCCATGGACGAGCAGGTCTACGTCAGCACCGGCGAGGCGGTGCACGCGGTGCGCTGACGGCGGTTCGCTGGCGCACGGAAGGCGCAACCGAACGCGTCTACCTTGCGGGAATGCGGTTTGGACCGCACGAAGGAGAGCGAACATGACAATCAAACGCTTTTTTCTCGGCATGCTATGCGCCTTGAGCGCGCTGTTCCTGGCCGTGCCCGTCCCGGCGGCGGCCCAGAGCTCGACGATGACGGCGAGCGGGCCGACCATCTCGGGCTTCAACGTGGGCGACGTCGGCCGCCTGCGCCCCGGCGCGGAACTGGCCTTCACGCTGTGGGGATCGCCGGGCGGCATTGCTACCTTGCACATCAATGGCGCCACGCGCAACCTGACGATGGTCGAGACCGAACCCGGCCAGTACGAAGGCACCTACATCATCGGTACCCATGACCGCATCGCCCCCGACAGCACGGTGCGCGCCAACCTACGGCTGGGCAATTCGGTGGCCTCGACCGTGCTGGCCGATTCGCTGGTGCACGGCGGCGCCAGCCGCATGGCGGCGCTGGCCGGCCCGGGCGCGAAGATCGACAGCTTCAACGTCGAGCAGGCCGGTGAACTGACGCCCGGCAACGAACTGGTGTTCGCCGTGCACGGCACGGCCGGCGCGCGGGTGCAGGTGTCGGTCGCGGGCGCGCGCGGCGTGTTCTTCCTGCCGGAAGTGAGCCCGGGCGTGTACCGCGGCAGCTACACCATCCGCCACCAGGACCGGATCGCCCCGGACAGCGCCGTGACAGCCAGCCTGCGCGCGGGCAACCGGATCGCGACGGCCAACCTCGGCCAGTCCCTGCTGGCGGTGCGCTCCGGCGAACGGACCGAGCGTCTGGTGCGCGTGTGTACCAACTGCGCGACGGTGGAGGCGGTGAACGTGGTGACGGTGAGCGGGGAAGCTGGTTACCTCGGCAGCCAGGTCGGCGGCAGCGGCGGCACCACCGAACGCAGCAGCTACCAGCACACGGTGTACGAAGTGCGGGTGCGCTACGCCGGCGGCGGCAGCCGGACCCTGACTTACGAGAACGACCCGGGTTTCCGGATCGGCGAGAAGGTGAAGGTCAACAACGGCGTCCTG
>DASRUW010000618.1:0-2812 GCA_035655255.1 Telluria sp.
CAGAACGCGCGCCTGGTGATGAACGCCGAGGAGTATTACCGCACCATGTTCCAGGGCCGGGTCTCGTCCTGGAACCTGCGCGACCGCCACATGGCGGACACGCTGGAAGCGCTGGACGCGCATCTCACCGGCCGCGCCGGCAAGAGCGCCAAGATCGTCGTGTGGGAGCACAACTCCCACCTCGGGGACGCGCGCGCGACCGAAGTTGCGGACATGGGGGAATGGAACGTCGGCCAGCTCACGCGCGAACACTGGGGCCGGCGCGCCGTGCGCCTGATCGGCTTCTCGACGTATCACGGCACGGTGACGGCCGCCTCGGGCTGGGACGAACCGCCGCAGACCAAGCGCGTGAACCCCGGACTGCCGCACAGCTACGAGGACGTGTTCCACCAGACCGGCCTGTCCCACTTCTACCTGGACCTGCGCCAGCCCGGCAGCCTGGCGGCGGAAGCGCTGCGCGAAGGCCGCCTGCAGCGCGCCATCGGCGTGGTCTACCTGCCGCGCACCGAGCGCCAGAGCCACTACTTCTTCGCCCGCCTGTCCGACCAGTTCGACGCGATGATCCACATCGACGAGACGCACGCCGTCGGTCCGCTGGAGCGTGGCGGCGCAGCGGGCGACGAGCCGCCCGAGACCTATCCGTCCGGTTTGTGATGCGCAGCTAGGCCGCCGGCTCCATGCCGGCCGCGGGCGTGTACACGGCAAAACCGTTGCGCCCGAGCCGCTTGGCCTCGTACAGAGCCTTGTCGGCGTTGGCCAGCAACTGCACCTGGGTTTGCGTTCCGCCCTCGAACACGGCGATGCCGACCGACGTCGTCACGTTCACCGTGGCCCCAGCCAGTTCGAAGGGGACGCGCACCGCGTCGACGATCTTCTGGGCGATGGTGGCCGCTTCCGCGGCTTCCTTCAGGTCGCCGAGGATGATCACGAATTCGTCGCCCGACAGGCGCGCCACGATGTCCGAACTGCGCACGCTGGCCACCATGCGGTGCGCGAATTCCTTGAGCACCTCGTCGCCCGTGGCATGGCCGTACGTGTCGTTGATCTTCTTGAAGTGGTCCACGTCGAGGTAGGCCAGCGCGATCAGCAGGTGATGGCGGCGCGCCCGTTCGACCGCCTGCGCCAGCGTCTCGCCGAAGCTGCGCCGATTGGCGATGCCGGTCAGGCTGTCGATCCGGGCCAGCTGGATCAGCTTCTCCTGCGCCGCCTTCACGTCCGTCATGTCCTGGGCCAGGGCATACACGCCCGCGACCACGCCATCGGCCTGCTGGTCCGGCACCAGCGTCAGGCGCAGGTCGCGCGAGTGGCCGTTGCGCTCGGCCCGGAATTCATAAGTCACGGTCTGGCCGGCGAAGGCGCGCGGCAGATGGTCCTGCGCCAGGTCCAGGGTGCGCGCCGTGATCACCTGGTCCAGCGGCCGGCCCGCCATCTCCTCCGGCGCGATGCCGAACCAGGTGCGGAAGGTCGCGTTCCCGAACTGGAAGCGGCCCTCGCTGTCGATGTAGGCGATCAGCGCGGGCATGTGGTCGGTGATGAGCTTGAGGCGCTTTTCGCTGGCCGCCTGGCGCAGCTCGGCGCCGCGCCGTTCACTGATGTCGGTGACCATCGAATAGAAGCCGGCCACGCGGCCGTCCGGCGCCACGTCCGGAATGTAATCGATGATGAAATAGACGTGCCGCCCGTTTTCGACGCCCTCGTGCTCGAAATGCACGCGCTGACCGCGCAGGGCCGCGTCGATGTGCTCCTTGAGCTGGTCGTAGGTCGCCGCGCCGCGCACTTCCAGCACCGTCTTGCCGATCAGGGAGCGCGGATCGACGCCCAGCAGTTCCTGGTAATAGGCGTTGGTGAACTGGAAGCGTTCCTGGTCGTCCACATAGCTGATCAGGATCGGCATGGTGTCGGCGATGATGCGCGCACGCCGTTCGCTGGCCTTGATCTGCTCCTCGTAGGCCAGGCGGTCCGAAATATCGTGCAGGAAGGCGGTCGCGTAGTGCTCGCCCTCGTGCGGCACGGCGCCGACGGAAATTTCGATCGGGATGCTGCGCCCGCTGCGGTGGCGCGCCGTGACGCGCATGCGGGTGTTGATAACAGGGCCCGAGCCGGTCACGCCGAAGCGCGCCATGCCCGCCTTGTGTGCCGCGCGCATGTACTCCGGGATGATCAGGTCGGCCACGTCGCGGCCCAGCGCTTCCTCGCGCGTCCAGCCGAACAGCTCCTCGGCGCGCCCGTTCCACTCCGTGATGCGGCCATCGGCGTCGGTGCTGATGAAGGCGTCGGGCGCGCGGTCCAGGATGTTGCGGACCAGGGCCTCGCTGTCGCGGGTGCGCTCCTGGGCGCTCTGGCGGTCCGCCACCAGGGCGTGGAAGCTGCGCGCAAGTTCGCCCACTTCGTCGTCGCGGCGCGACTTCAGCACGGACAGGTCGGCGCGGTGCGCGCGTACGCTGCCGACGTGCTCGCGCAGGCGCTGCAAGGGCGCGACCATGCGCGTGACCGCGTACCAGCCCAGGAATGCCGCCAGCAGCGCGAACATGGCGCCCGCCGCGATGGTCTGGCCGCGCATGTCGATCAGCGGCGCGAACGCTTCCTCGGTCGGGAAACGCGCGGCGACGATCCAGTTCACGTTACCCAGGCGCTTGTACGCGTATATGCCCTCGCTGCCGGCCTTGTTGCGCGCTTCGGTCCAGCCTTCGAAGCCGGCCAGCGCGCGCTGGGTGGCGGCGTTCACGCCGGGCTTGGTGTTGATGTGCTCGAGCAGGCGGCTGCGGTCGGGATGCTCGATCAGGATGCCGTCGAAGGTCATCATGTAGAAAAA
>DASRUW010000619.1:0-2509 GCA_035655255.1 Telluria sp.
GCCAAGCCACCCTATCCGCCTCCCGCAACCGCTTCTCCAGCCGTTCCGCCACGGCCCGGTGCAGTTCGGCCACCTGGGTGCGGTACGTCCGCTCGCTGATCGCCAGCTCTGCGATCTGGGCCGCCACTGGGGGCTGCTCGCCGGCGTGGACGTAGCGGACCTTGGCCAGCGAGTAGAGCGTCAGGCCGCGTTCGCCGCCGCTGCTGCGGCCGCCGCCGAGCCACTGGTCGGTGTCGCCCAGCGGCGAGCGCACGGAGGCCTCCAGCGCCGGCGCAGCGCGTTCCTGGCCCCATTGGCGCAGCAGGTCGTCCACCGCCGCCACCATGCTGCCTGCGCGCACCCGGCCCTTTTCTACGCCCTCAACCGTCATATCCCTGCTCTCCTTCTGGTCGAATCGAACCCTAGTCAGAAAACCCGCAACCCAAGCCAGTACCCTAGACACTGGAAAGCCTTTAAATTCAAAGACTTGAAAGACATTTACTAGGGTGTCTAGGGTTGCTAGGGGTTTTCCTTCACGCATGAGAAAAAATCGTCGGCACGCATCGAGGTGCCGTCAGTTACCGCGAAAAAACGTGCCCGCGTACGCGCGCGCCCGCGTGAGCCCTAGACACCCTAGACAGACTCCCGCCAAGCCAGTAACTACGCGGGTTTGCGCTGGTTAGGGTTGGCAATTTCGACTCTAGACAGACCCTAGCAACCCTAGACAGGCGAGCCATCAGGCCACCTCCGCGGGGCGTTCCGCTTCCATGGGCACGATGAAGCCCTGGCACTTCTCCCACTTCTCCGGCTCCCAGCCGGCCCAGTGCGCGGCGCGGCGGAAGGCGCGGATCTTCGCGCCCACGGCCTTGCCGTCGCTGGGGTCCACGCTGTCTTCCTCGGGGATGAAGAGCATCGAGCGTCGTCGCACGCGGTCGTCGCCGTACCAGCCGATCTGGCCGCTGGTCTTGGGCACCTTGGTGGAGAGGAACAGCGAGAGCTTGGTGGCGCTGAGGGTGTGTTCGCGGTTGCGCGAGCACCAGACCAGGAACAGGTCGTGGACGTCCTCGGTGCGCGCCACGCCGAAGGGCACGCCGAGCGTTCCGTACTTCCAGGCCACGAAGAAGTTCTCCCAGCTCGCCCGGCTCAGGGCCACCAGCCGGTCGCGCGCCTCGGTGTGCGGCGGGCGGGTGCGCCGGTTGAAGTCGCCCAGGTCGTAGCTCAGCAGGTAGCCGTACAGCGCCTCGAGCCCGCCGTTGGCCAGCTCGTACTCCACGGCCTTCTGCCGCGCCTCGGGCAGCGTTTCCTCGGGCCAGATGACCAGCATGCGCCGGTCGTTCTCGCTGATCGGCCAGGGCATGATCTCGTTGGAGAGGAAGACGGCGTTCATGTGGTTGGCCTCTTCCCAGCCGTTGACGAACTTGGACTCCATCCGCACGGTCTTGCCGGTGATCATGTGCTTGATCTTGCCGACCTGGTTGTAACGCTGGTCGCGGCTGACCACTTCCTCGAACACGGCGTAGAGCTTGTTGGACTGCCACACCGTCCAGTTCGACTCCAGTTGCGCCTGCCCGACCGTGGCGGCGTAGGCACCGTAGATCGCGCCCATGATGTCCGCCGACAGCAGGCTCTTGCCCGAGCCTTCCATGGTCGAGTGCATGAGCACGGCCGTGTCCATCTTCGCGCCCTGGTGCTGCAGCGGGTACGCCAGCCAGCAGGTCAGCCAGTGCGTGGCCTGCGGGTCGCCGTTGCAGAGGAAGCCGATCATCCAGCGCAGCGTCCGGCACTTGTCCGGCGCGTCCTCCGGCGTCAGCGGCAGGCCCTCGAAGGTGTTGATGTACACCTCCGGGTCTTTGGTCATGGTCGGGTCGAAGACGATGTGGTCCATGTCCACGGTGCGCCGCTGCGGGCTGTTCAGCCACAGGCCGTAGGCGTCGCCGAGGGCCATCTTCACCGCGCCTTCCGGCACGCGCCGGCGCTTGGCCACGTCCCAGGCGTCCTTGGTGCCGTCGATGTAGACGTAGCGCTCGACCGGCGACAGCTCCGAGCCGCCGTCGCGCGTCGCCTTGCCGGCCAGCTTGGCCTGATCGACCAGCCGCTGCGCCTGATCCTCGGCGATCAGCTTCTTGTCCATCCGCCCGAACCAGGCGGTGGCCACCGGCTTGGTCACCAGCGCCTCGAAGGCCGACTTCTTGAGGACCGTCTGCTTGTGCATGTCGAAGACGGACGTCTTGCCCTCGACCAGCGCGAACCTCTGGAAGACCTTCGCGGCAATCGCGGCGTCCCGCCGCGCCTTGGCCTCTTCGTCCTCCCCTGCCCCCTCGGTCGCCGCAGCCGGCTCCGGCGGCTGCACCTCAGATGGGGCGCGGGGAAGAGTCAGCGCCTGCGCGAGCTGCGCACGCACGGCATCGAGGCCGTGGGCCACGTGCAGGTCGTTCCAGTCCAGCTTCCGTGCTTCATTCATCCTTGTGCCCCCGCAGATGCGGCAAACACACTGCTGCACCAAGACGCTTTGCCGCAGCCTCAATGATGC
>DASRUW010000620.1:0-3970 GCA_035655255.1 Telluria sp.
GCGGACTACGATCACATCGTGTTCGACACGGCGCCCACGGGCCACACCATCCGCCTGCTGCAGCTTCCCGGTGCGTGGAGCAGCTTCCTGGAGGCGGGCAAGGGCGATGCTTCCTGCCTCGGGCCCCTGGCCGGGCTGGAAAAGCAGCGCGCCCAGTACCAGGCCGCGGTGGACGCGCTGTCCGACCCGGCGCGCACGCGCCTGGTCCTGGTGGCGCGGGCCCAGGCGGCCACGCTGCGCGAAGTGGCGCGCACGCACGATGAGCTTGCGGCCATCGGCCTGTCGCAACAGTACCTCGTCGTCAACGGTGTGTTGCCGGCCAGCGCGGCGGAACATGACGAACTGGCCGCGGCCATTCTGCGGCGCGAGCAGTTGGCTCTCGCGGCGGTACCCGACGTGCTCAAGGCTTTGCCGCAGGACCGCATCGCGCTCAAGCCATTCAATCTGGTGGGCCTCGACGCGCTGCGCCAGCTTTTGACCAATACTCCCGGCAGCACGGGCGATGACAGCCTGCCGCCGCCGTTCGAAGCGCCCAGCCTGTCGTCGCTGGTCGACGACATCGCCGCGGATGGGCATGGGCTGGTCATGCTGATGGGGAAGGGCGGGGTCGGCAAGACCACGATGGCGGCCGCGGTCGCCGTCGAACTTGCGCAGCGCGGACTGGATGTCCACCTGACCACCACCGATCCGGCGGCGCATCTGGCCGAGACCCTGGAGGGTACGCTGGCGCACCTGACGGTCAGCCGCATCGATCCGCACGCGGCGACCGAGAGCTATCGGCAACGGGTGATGCAGACCAAGGGCGCGCAGCTCGACGCGGCCGGACGCGCCTTGCTGGAGGAGGACTTGCGTTCTCCCTGCACCGAGGAGATCGCCGTGTTCCAGGCGTTTTCGCGCGCCATCCGCGAGGCTGGGAAGAAGTTCGTCGTGATGGACACGGCGCCGACCGGCCACACCTTGTTGCTGCTTGACGCGACCGGCGCCTATCACCGCGAAGTGGTGCGCCAGATGGGCGACGCGCACCAGCGCTTTACCACGCCGATGATGCAGCTGCAGGATCCCAGGCAGACCAAGGTGCTGATCGTGACGTTGGCCGAGACCACTCCGGTGCTGGAGGCGGCCAATCTGCAGGCCGACCTGCGCCGGGCCGGCATCGAACCCTGGGCCTGGGTCGTGAACAACAGCGTCGCCGCGGCGCGGCCGGCGTCGGCCCTGCTGCGCCAGCGCGCGCGCAACGAGGCGCGCGAGATCGACGCGGTGGCCACGCGCCACGCGCGGCGCTTCGCGGTCGTGCCGCTCTTGAAGGAAGAGCCGGTCGGCTTGCAGCGGCTAAGCGAACTGGCAAGTCCCGCTGGCGCGCACATTCAACATCAATAACAGGAGTCAGTCTTGTCCGTCCCATGTGAAGTCAGCACCAACAATGCCCCCGTCCTGCCGATGAGCGTCTTCGAGCGCTATCTGACCGTGTGGGTCTTCCTCTGCATCGTCGCCGGCATCGCGCTGGGCCAGTTCTTCCCGGCCGCGTTCCAGGCCGTCGGTCGGATGGAGATCGCGCAGGTCAATCTGCCGGTGGGGCTGCTGATCTGGGTGATGATCATCCCCATGCTGGTCAAGGTCGACTTCGGCGCCTTGCATGAGGTGCGCCAGCATGTGAAGGGCATCGGCGTGACGCTGTTCGTGAACTGGCTGGTCAAGCCGTTTTCGATGGCTTTTCTCGGCTGGCTGTTCATCCGCCACCTGTTCGCCCCCATGCTGCCCGCCGACCAGATCGACAGCTACATCGCCGGGCTGATCCTGCTGGCGGCCGCGCCCTGTACCGCGATGGTGTTCGTGTGGAGCCGCCTGACCAATGGCGATCCGCTGTTCACCTTGTCGCAGGTGGCGCTGAACGACAGCATCATGGTGGTGGTGTTTGCGCCGCTGGTCGGTCTGCTGCTCGGCATCTCGGCCATCACCGTGCCGTGGGCGACCTTGCTCACCTCGGTGGTGCTGTACATCGTGATTCCGGTGATCCTGGCGCAGCTGTGGCGCCGGCGCCTGCTGGCGCAAGGGCAGGGCGCCTTCGACGCCGCGATGGCGAAGATCGGGCCGTGGTCGATCGGCGCGCTGCTGGCGACGCTGGTCCTGCTGTTCGCGTTCCAGGGCGAGGCCATCCTCGAGCAACCGCTGGTGATCGCCTTGCTGGCCGTGCCGATCCTGATCCAGGTGTTCTTCAATTCGGCCCTGGCCTATTGGCTCAACCGCGTGGCGGGCGAAAAGCACAACGTGGCCTGCCCATCGGCCTTGATCGGCGCGTCCAACTTCTTCGAACTGGCCGTCGCCGCGGCCATCAGCCTGTTCGGCTTCCATTCCGGCGCGGCGCTGGCGACCGTGGTCGGGGTGTTGATCGAGGTGCCCGTCATGCTGCTGGTCGTGCGCGTGGTGAATGCGTCGCGGGAGTGGTACGAGAGCTGAACTGGCTTGGCTGCCGTATAATGTCTGACTAAAGTCAGGTAATTGGACGGGAGTCGCCATGGACGAGCAACAGCTTTCACAAGTACGCAGTTTCAACCGGACCGTCACGCACCGCATCGGCGTGCTGACCGGGAATTATCTGGATAGCGGCCGTCCGCTGGCCGAGGCGCGGCTGTTGTTCGAAATCGGCCGGGCAGGCGCGACCGTGCGCGAACTGCGCGCGCGGCTGGGTCTCGATTCCGGCTACCTGAGCCGTCTGCTGCGCGTGCTCGAAGCGGACGGGCTGACCACTTCCCAGCGCGACCAGGCCGATGCGCGCGTGCGCCGCGTGGCCCTCACGGTCAAGGGGCGCAAGGAATGGGCGCGGCTGGATGCGCGTTCACGGGATCTGGCCGCGTCGCTGCTGGCGCCGCTGGGAGAGGTGCAGCGCGCGCGTCTGCTGGCGGCCATGGCGGACGTCGAGCGTTTCCTGCACGCCGCAGCGGTCACGATCACACTGGCGGACCCCCACGGAGACGAAGCGGCCGCCTGCATCCAGGCCTACATCGACGAACTGCGGGAACGCTTCGACGAGGGCTTCGATCCCGAGCGTAGCGTTTCGGCCAAGCCTGAGGAGCTGGTCCCGCCACATGGCTGGTTCTTCCTCGCGCGGCTCGACGGCGTGCCGATCGGCTGCGGCGCCCTCAAGCGAGGGGAGAACGGCTGCGGCGAGATCAAACGCATGTGGGTGGCCGCGTCGGCGCGCGGCTTGGGCGTGGCCCAGCGCCTGCTGGAGACGCTGGAGGCGCAAGCCGCGCAAGCCGGCATCGACATCCTTCGGCTGGACACCAATCGCAGCCTGGTCGAGGCCCGCCACCTGTATTTGCGTAACGGCTACGCGGAAATCGCTCCGTACAACGACAACCCCTACGCTGACCACTGGTTCGAGAAACGCGCGGTGGCTCCATAAGAATTGTCCGTCGTGGCACTGTTTGCGGGACCAGGGCTTGACTACGATGTCTCTTTCCCGGCTACGACCGACTTGTCATGACATCGAAATCTCACCTGCCCAATCGTGGTCTATGGCCTGGTGCGATATGGATGCTGGCACTGGTCCCGTGCGTGGCGCGAGCCGATGTCCAGCTCTACGGTAGGGTGAACCTTTCCCTCGAGCGCCGTGCGTGTGCCGGGTGCGCGCCGGTCGAGGTGGCGGACAATGCGTCGCGGTTTGGACTCGTGGAGACCGAGCAGCTGACTCCCGCGATTCAAGCAGGACTGCATCTGGAGAAGGGCTTCGACGGCAGCACCGGTCTGCCTTATGGGGAAGGCTTCGACCGCGGTAGCGAATTCTTCATCGGCACCGAGAACGTGAAGTTCAGTGCGGGGCGGTTCGGCAGCACGGCCTATCTCGGCGTCACCGATGTGGTCAGTCTGCACAATCATGACACCGGTATTTCGGCCGATGCCCTATTTGCCCACGTCGAGCCACTGGAGCGCAAGGTGGGAGTCACTCTCACGGCCGGCCCGTGGACCGGAC
>DASRUW010000621.1:0-2895 GCA_035655255.1 Telluria sp.
CTGGGCTACTTCAAGCAGATCACCAAGGCCGGCGAGATCGGTTCCTCGACCATGCCGCACAAGGTCAACCCGATCGACTTCGAGAACTCGGAAGGCAACCTGGGCCTGGCCAACGCCACCCTGCGCCACATGGCCGAGAAGCTGCCGGTCTCGCGCATGCAGCGCGACCTGACCGACTCCACGGTGCTGCGCAACATCGGCGTCGGTTTCGGCTACGCGCTGCTGGCCTACGACAGCTGCCTGCGCGGCCTGAACAAGCTGGAAGTGAACGCGCGCCGCCTGGAAGAAGACCTGGACGCGAACTGGGAAGTGCTGGCCGAGCCGGTCCAGACGGTGATGCGCCGCTACGGCATCGCCAATCCCTACGAGCAGCTCAAGGAACTGACCCGCGGCAAAGGCATCTCGAAGGACGCGCTGCGCGAGTTCATCGGCGGCCTGGCGATCCCGCAGGAAGCCAAGGACGGCCTGCTGGCCTTGACCCCCATGAACTACACGGGCATCGCCGAGCAGCTGGCCCGCGCCATCTGATCCGCGCCGCCCCGCACCAAGCCGCCCACCCGGGCGGCTTTTTTTTCGTCTGAACCAACAACCTTGGCTTAAGGATTGACCGTTATAGTGGCCGCCTGCAAGCTTTCCAAAACCTTGGTAGCATTTAGTCCTAACACGTACTAATTATAAATATGGCAAACGAACGCTACTCCGGCCCCGCCATCCTCCTGCACTGGCTGATTGCGCTGCTGATCGTCGGCACCTTCACGCTCGGGCTGGTGATGACGGATATCCCTGGCCTTACGCCGACCAAGCTCAAGTATTTTTCCTGGCACAAATGGGCGGGGGTGACGATCCTGCTCCTGGCCGGCCTGCGCCTGCTGTGGCGCCTGTTCCGCGCGGCACCCGCCTATCCGGAAAGCATGCCGCCGTGGCAAAAACAGGCCGCGCACTGGAGCCACGCCGGGCTGTACGTGCTGATGTTCGCGGTGCCGATTTCCGGCTACTTCTTCAGCCTCGCGGCCGGGGTGCCGGTGGTGTACTTCGGGCTGTTCCAGCTGCCTGTCCTGATCGGCAAGAACCCGGAGCTGAAGGAAGTGCTGGAAGAGGTCCACTTCTGGCTCAACATGATGATGGCCGCTCTCGTTGCGCTGCACGTGCTGGCCGCCCTCAAGCATCGCTTCATCGACCGCGACGGCGTGCTGCGCCGCATGCTGCCGCAACACTGATTCGGATTTG
This sequence comes from Telluria sp., assembly GCA_035655255.1. Classification (GTDB taxonomy): domain Bacteria; phylum Pseudomonadota; class Gammaproteobacteria; order Burkholderiales; family Burkholderiaceae_D; genus Telluria. The sequence goes on from DASRUW010000621.1 coordinate 1,228, forward strand.
GTATGAAACGTCTCCTATTCACCGCCCTGGCACTGCCGCTCGCCGCGGCCGCCGCCCCGCTCAAGACCGACGCCGCGCACAGCCAGGTGTCGGCCGTGTTCACCCAGATGAACGTGCCGGTCGAAGCACCCTTCAAGAAGTTCGCCGCCGCCATCGACTACGACCCGGCCAAGCCGGCCGCTGCCCGCGCCAGCGTGGAAATCGACACGGCCAGCCTGGACGTGGGCGACGCCGAGATCAACAAGGAGGTCGTGAAGAAGGAATGGTTCAACGCGGCCCAGTATCCGAAGGCGAGCTTCGTCTCCACCGCGATCAAGCCGGCCGGCGCCGGCAAGCTCGCCGTGACGGGCAAGCTGACCATCAAGGGCCGCGCCGCGGACGTCAGCTTTCCGCTGACCGTCACCACCAGCGGCGGCAAGACCGTGTTCGAAGGCCAGCTGCCGATCCGCCGCCTCGCCTTCAACGTCGGCGAAGGCGAGTGGAAGGACACCAGCATGGTCGCCGATCAAGTCGTCATCAAGTTCCGCGTCGCCGCGGACAAATAACCCACCAAGGAAGGAACACCCGCATGAAACGTATCATCCTCGCCGCCCTGCTGGCCGCCGCCGGCGCATCCGCCTACGCCGCACCGGAGACCTACAAGCTCGACCCGCACCACACCTACCCGAGCTTCGAGGCCGATCACAAGGGCCTGTCGGTCTGGCGCGGCAAGTTCAAGTCGACCACCGGCACCGTCACGCTGGACCGCGTCGCCAAGACCGGCACGGTGGACGTGACCATCGACGCGGCTTCGGTGGATGTGGGTTTCGAAGCGCTGGACAAGCACCTGATGTCGCCCGACTTCCTCGACGTGGCCAAGTATCCGACCGCCACGTTCAAGGGCAAGTCGATGACCTTCAACGGCGACGTCCCGGTCAGCGTGCAGGGCGACTTCACGCTGCACGGCGTGACGCGTCCGCTGACCCTCACCATCAACAAGTTCAAGTGCGTGCAGGACAAGATGCTCAAACGGGAAGTGTGCGGCGCGGATGCATCGGCCGAATTCAAACGTACCGACTACGGCATCACCTTCGGCGGCAATGCGTTCGCGCCGGAAGTGCGCCTGCAGATCCAGGCGGAAGCGGCCCACCAGTAAAACGTCATCCCCGCGGAAGCGAGGACCCCTGGTATGCATGTGCCGGCAAGCGCCGGCGCACAGAGGTCCCCGCGTGCGCGGGGATGACCCTGCTCACTGCAACCGCATCAACGGCCGTCGTGGTCGGCGTCGCCCGGCAGGGCGCGCTCCACGCGGTCCCACGCCGCCCGCGTCGCGGACTTGGCCTGCTCCCAGGTCAGGCGCGACTTGCCTTTCAGCCGATCCCAATCGTCGCGCAGGTCGTTCTCGGCCTCGTCGTAGCGCCGGCCCGCATAGCGCGAACGGCCGGTGTAGCCCAGCTCATAGGCCGGCCCGTAGTCCTCGTAGGTGTAGCCCGGCGAGTAGTAGGGCTGGGTTTGATAATTGCTGCTCCAGTAGGCCGCCTCCTCGGCCGGATTGACCATGTGGCCGATGCCCTTGCCGGCCAGGCCGCCCGCCACCGCGCCAATCGTCGCGCCGGCGGCCATGCCCACCGGTCCGCCCACCGCGCCCGCGGCAGCGCCCGCAGCGGCGCCAGCCCCGGCGCCCACGCC
>DASRUW010000622.1:0-3132 GCA_035655255.1 Telluria sp.
TACTTCGACATCGGCCTCGAAACGGAGACGGTCCTGCGCGAACATTGGAACGCCGCCGACCTTACGCAATTTTTCGGTGAACTGTGCGAGCGCTTCGCCGTGTGGGCCGCGCTGGAAGCGAGCCACCGCGCCGCGCGCGACACAGCCCTGTCGGCGCTGTGCTTCCCGCACGCGGACTTTCGCCCGGGCCAGCGCCAGCTCGCCCAGGCGGTGTACCAGACCAACGCCGCGCGGCGCTGCCTGATGGTGCAAGCCCCCACCGGGATCGGCAAGACGCTCGGCACGCTGTTCCCGGCGCTGAAGGCCATGCCCACCCAGAGGATCGACAAGGTGTTCTACCTGGCAGCCAAATCCCCGGGACGCCAGCTCGCCCTCGATGCCGCCTCCACCTTGCAAGGCAAGCCGCGCATTCCGTTGCGCGTGGTCGAACTGACGGCGCGCGACAAGGCCTGCGAACATCCGGACAAGGCCTGCCATGGCGAGTCCTGTCCGCTGGCGAAGGGCTTCTACGACCGCCTGCCGGCCGCACGCGCCGCCGCGCTGGAGGCCGATATCCTGGACCGCGCCGCCCTGCGAACAACCGCGCTGGCACATGAGGTCTGCCCCTACTACCTCGCCAGCGAGATGGCGCGCTGGGCGGACGTCGTGGTCGGCGATTACAACTACTATTTCGACGGCGGCGCGATGCTGTTCGCGCTGACGCTGGCCAACAACTGGCGCGTCAGCGTGTTGGCCGACGAAGCGCACAACCTCGTGTCCCGCGCCCGCTCCATGTATTCGGCCGAACTGGATCGCACGGTTCTGCGGGCCGCGCGCAAGGCCGCGCCTGCGTACCTGCGCAAGGCTTTGGACAAGGTCGGCCGCGCCTGGGCGCAGGCGCTGGAGGACTACGAGGTCCAGGCCGAACTCCCGGCCAGGCTGGTGACCGAGCTGCAAGGCGCCACAGCCGCCATCACGGATCTCATGGCCAGTCAAAGCAATCCGCTCGAGCCGGACCTGCAGCATTTCTACTTCGACGCCCTGCAGTTCGTGCGCCTGTCCGAGCAGTTCGGCCCGCACTCGCTGTGCGACCTGACCCGCCACGGTCCGCGCGACGTGACGGTCAGCCTGCGCAACGTGGTGCCCGCGCACTTCCTCGCCGCGCGCTTCGCCGTCGCGCAAAGTTGCACCTTGTTCTCGGCCACGCTCAGTCCCTGGCACTACTACAGCGACATGCTCGGCCTGCCAGGGGATACGCCGTGGATCGACGTCGAATCGCCGTTCGAAGCGAGCCAGCTGGAGGTGCGGCTGGTGCACCGCATCTCAACCCGCTACCAGCACCGCGCCCGCTCGGTCGCGCCGATCGCGATGCTGATCGCGCAGCAGTTCGAGCAGGCTCCCGGCAACTACCTCGCCTTCTTCAGCAGCTTCGATTACCTGGAACAGGTGGCGGACGCGCTGGCGGCGAACCAGCCCGATGTGCCTTGCTGGCGCCAGGCCCGGCGCATGGACGAATACGAGCGCGGCGCCTTCCTCGATCGCTTCGAGGCGGGCGGACGCGGCATCGGCTTTGCCGTGCTTGGCGGCGCGTTCGGCGAGGGCATCGACCTGCCGGGCGACCGCCTGGTGGGGGCCTTCGTGGCCACGCTCGGCCTCCCGCAGCTCAATCCCGTGAACGAACAGCTGCGCGCACGCATGGACGCGCTGTTCGGCGCAGGCTACGACTACACCTATCTCTACCCCGGCCTGCAGAAGGTGGTGCAGGCGGCCGGACGCGTGATCCGCACCCGCACCGACCGCGGGATCGTCTACCTGATCGACGACCGCTTCGGCCAGGCCCAGGTGCGCGAGCTGCTGCCACGCTGGTGGGCGCTCAACCCAGAAGGGTCCGCACCTTCTGGTAGCCCGAGCGGCTGACCGGCACCGTCTTGCCATCGGCGAGCACGGCCTGGTAGGAATCCTTGGTCGCCTGTTCGATGCGCGCGATCCGCTCCACGTTCACGATATAGGAACGATGAATGCGCAAGAAGCGGTTCGGATCGAGCTGCGCCTCCAGATCGGCCATGCGCTGGTTCTTCAGGTACGCCTTGCCTTCAGCGCGGATCTCCACGTAGTCGTCCTGCGCCTCGATCAGTTCGACCTTGTCGGCCGGGATGACGTGCACCCGCGCGCCGTCGCGGATCAGGATGCGTTCCAGCGGGCCGCCACGCGCCGCCGCCTCGGCCACCACGCGTTCCACGCCGGCCGCCGCGCCGAGGCTGCCGCGCGCATGGGCGAGCGCTTCGTCCAGGCGCTGCTGGCTGAAGGGCTTGAGCAGGTAGTCGATGGCATGGACTTCGAATGCCTTCAGCGCGTACTGGTCGTAGGCGGTGACGAAGATGTAGCGCGGTTTGCGGCCGGCCAGTTCCACCACTTCGAAGCCATTCAGCTTGGGCATCTGGATATCGAGGAAGACCAGTTCGGGATCGAGCTCCGTAATCGCCTTGACGGCTTCGAAGCCGTTCGCGCACTCGGCCAGGATCTCCACATCCGCGTGCGGCGCGAGGAATTCCCGCAGGACGCCCCGGGCCAATTGCTCGTCGTCGACGATGATCGCTCGCATACTCATTGCTCCGTTTCGGCGGGCAGCACCAGCTCCACCCGAAAGATGTCTGCCTCGCGCGCCCAGCTCGCGCTGGCCTCGTGCGCATACGCCGCCTGCAGCCGCTGGCGCACGTTGGCCAGACCGATGCCGTTGCCAGGGCGCGCCGGCAGGTCCGCGTCCATGTCGTTCTCAACCTGCACCCGCAGCAGCGAACCCGCGCGCTGCGCGCGGATCGTCACAGTGCCGCCCTCGGGCAGTCCGCCGATGCCATGCTTGACCGCATTCTCCACCAGCGGCTGCAGCAGCAGCGGCGGCAGCAGGCAGGCCAGCGCGGCGGCGTCCAGGTCGCGTTCCACCCGCAGGCGGGCGCCGAAGCGCACCTGCTCGATGGCGAGGAAGCCGTCGACCAGCGCCGCCTCCTCGGCCAGCGTGATCTTGCGGCTGGCCTCCAGGCCGAGCGTGCGGCGGAACAGGTCGGACAGCTGCAAGGTCATGCTGCGCGCGCGGGCCGGGTCGATGCTGGTCAGGGCGCTGATCGAATTCAGGCTGTTGAACAGGAAGTGCGGATC
>DASRUW010000623.1:0-2061 GCA_035655255.1 Telluria sp.
GCACCAGGCTGCCGTCGATTTCCTGTACAGCGATGTGCGCCCGCGCAGCGCCGTGGTCGACGAAGAGCTGAACGGTCTGGCCGAGATGAAGGAAAAGCTCGCCAAGCGGGAAGCCGACGATGCCAACGCGGCCTATCACGCCAGCCGCGCCTTCATGGTCGCGATGGTGCTCTTCGGCCTGGGCGCCGGCGTGGTGGTCGGCTTCCTGATCACGCGCTCGATGACACGCCAGCTCGGTGGCGAACCGGCGTATGCGGCGCAGGTGGCCAGCACCATCGCCGGCGGCGAGCTGTCGGTGCCGGTGGACCTGCGTCCGGGCGACAGCACCAGCCTGCTGGCGGCGATGGAAAAGATGCGCCAGAGCCTCGCGCAAATCGTCAGCGAAGTGCGCAGCGGGACCGACCTGATCACCACGGCGGCGCACGAAATCGCGGCCGGGAACATGGATTTGTCGTCGCGCACCGAGCAGCAGGCCAGCTCGCTGGAGGAGACCGCCTCGTCGATGGAGGAGCTGACGTCCACCGTGCGCCAGAACGCCGACAACGCCCTGCAGGCCAACACGCTGGCCCGCACCGCGTCCGGGATCGCTGCGCGCGGCGGCGACGTGGTGGGCCAGGTGGTCGGCACCATGGCCTCGATCAGCGACTCTTCGCGCAAGGTCGTCGACATCATCGGCGTCATCGACGGCATCGCGTTCCAGACCAACATCCTGGCGCTGAACGCGGCGGTGGAAGCGGCGCGCGCGGGCGAGCAGGGCAGGGGCTTCGCCGTGGTCGCGTCCGAGGTGCGCAACCTCGCCCAGCGTTCGGCCGCGGCGGCCAAGGAGATCAAGGGGCTGATCAACGATTCCGTGGACAAGGTCGATGCCGGCTCCAGGCTCGTGCACGACGCCGGCAGCACGATGCACGAAGTGGTGGAGGCCATCACGCGCGTGACCGACATCATGTCCGAGATCGCGGCGGCGAGCGCGGAGCAGACGGCCGGCATCGAGCAGGTGAATGCGGCCGTCACGCAGATGGACCAGGCGACGCAGCAGAACGCGGCGCTGGTCGAGGAAGCCGCGGCGGCGGCGGGCTCGATGCAGGACCAGGCGGCCACGCTGTCGCAGATCGTCAGCGTCTTCAAGCTGCGGCACGAGGCGAAGCCGGTGGCGGCGCCGCGTCCGGCGCCGAGAGTTGCGCCTGTCCCGACCAAACCGGTCAAGCAGGTCGCCTTCGCCAAGCCGGCGGCCCCGGCGCCGAAACCCAAGCGCGCCGCCGTCAACGACGAATGGGAAGAGTTTTAATCTCCAGCTAAGACCAGCGTGGCACAGTGGCCGGCATAACACATCCGGAGAGAGCCATGGAACTGACGACGTGCTGCGAGGCTTGCGGCGGCAAGCTGGAGTACAAGGCGCCGATGAACCGCATCGTGATGCCCTGGCTCCTCAGTGACCTGGCGAACGTGGCCGTGATGATCCTGGCGTCGCTCGCGTTCGCTGCGCTCGGCATGTCCGCCACGATGATCGGCTGGGCCGGCACCGTCGCCGGCGCCATCGCAGCCGGCATCGTCTTCCTGTCTCTCGCCAAGTGGGTCGAGAAGCGTCGCGGCGGCATGCTCCACTGCCGCAGCTGCGCACGCAGCACGCCGCTGCGCTAGTCCGAGTGTTCCGTCAGTCCGGTCCTCGACTGCAGGGTTCTGGTACAAGTACAAGTCAACCCGGCAGTTGACGCACACGGGCGGTCCCGGACTGGCGAACGGACGACACTACCGGTTCACGTCAGTTCGGACGGCATGCTCGGGGGGCATATGGCACGTGTGCGCACACATCAGTATCGGAGATGGGCGGCGGCTTTGGCCCTGCTGCTGGCTGGCGCCGCGCGGGCGGAACCGCAGGCGCACGAGGCCTGGACGATCACCGACCTCGGAACCCTGGCCGGGCCGGATTCCCCGGCGGGCTCCGCGGCAAACGCCATCAATGAGCGCGGCCAGGTCGCCGGAGCCAGCGGCCCGGGCGGCACGGATGCCTACGCGGTCAGGTGGACCGGCGGCGTGATCGAGCCGCTCGGCCCCCAGCCTGGG
>DASRUW010000624.1:0-5461 GCA_035655255.1 Telluria sp.
GGCGCCGTGCGCAGGGCGACGAACAGCAGCAGGTGAAATCCGAACAGGCCATACACGCCCAAGGCCAGCGTCGGCAGAGGCACGCGCCATGCGGACAGCCGAAAGCCTGACAGCGGCAGGGCGACCAGGCTGCCGGCCAGCAGGCCCAGGCCAGTGAGCAGAAAGGGCGGCACATGGGATAACGACACGCCAAGCGCGGCGAGGACGGACCAGAGAGCGATGGCGCCAAAGGCGAAGAGGTCGGGTTGCATGCGCTTCAGCATAGGGCAAGCCGCCCACGCGAAACACGCGCTAACGATCGCGTTTCAGCGGTCCTGGCGACGGGCGGCAGCGGTCAGCGCGGCCGGCGACTCGTAGCCTGCCCGGCGCGCCGCCTGCGCGACGCTCATGCCGCGCGCGCGCAACGCGGCCGCGTGCTCGAGCCGCAGGCGGCGGACCCATTGCATCGGAGCGCATCCCGTCACTTGAAGGCAGCGGGCGCGGAACTGGCTCTCGCTCAGGTTGACGAGGGCGGCCAATTGGCGGGCCGTCAGGGGCTGGGCCAGGCGCGCCTTGACCCACGCGGTCAGCAGCGGCCAGTCGATTTCCCGGCGCGCACGGCGCGGTGCCTGCGTTTCGCCCCAGGATTGCGCCAGCAGATAGGCTCCGTATTCCAGTGAGACCGGCAGTGCGGCATTGAGCGACGAGGCCAGGAAGTGCGCCAGATGCCCGGTCGCCTGCACATGCTGCGGCCGGCGCAGACGCGCAGCCCAGGCTTCGTCGACGCTGTCCAGGACCAGGCAGCGGCTGCCTGTGCGCGACTCGAAGGCGTGACGCTCGTTAGGAGCGATCACGATACCGGCGCCAGCATCCAGGCGGGTTCCCGCGCCCTCGATTTCCAGCTCGAGAATGCCCTCCAGGCCCCACAGCACCTGGAAGTGCTTGTGCGTATGGCAGTCGTGGGCCGGCCCGTAGGTCCGTACCGACAGTGCGGGAGCGCTCTCGTATGTCATGGTGAATGACATTGTACGCTTGGGTTACACTCCGATTCTTGCTTTCGAATTCGACAAGAACGGAGACTCCATGCGCCAGCTGCCCCTGCTCTTCCTGACTGCCCTCGCCGTATCCGCCCACGCCGACACCATCATCGACCACGCCAACGGCTACACGCTCAGGGCAGGCAACGAGCTGGTGCACTTCGAGTCGATGGCCTTCGACGAGCACGGACGCATCACGGCGGTCGGCGGCGCGGCGGAGGTGGCGGCCAAGGCGCCCGGGGCGCGCCACGTGGACCTGAACGGGCGCACCGTGCTGCCCGGCCTGATCGACGCGCACGGTCACGTCTCCGGCCTGGGCGACATGCTGACCCAGCTCGACCTGTCCGGCACGACCTCGCTGGACGAGGCATTGAAGGCCACCGGCGCCTACGCCAAGGCCAACGCGAACGCGGCCTGGCTGATCGGGCGCGGCTGGAACCAGGAAATCTGGAAACTGGGGCGCTTCCCGACCGCGAAGGAACTCGATACCGTGGCCGGCGACCGGCCCGTGTGGCTGGAGCGCGTGGACGGTCACGCGGGCTGGGCCAACAGCCGCGCGCTGGCGCTGGCCGGCATCACCGACACGACCAAAGACCCGGTGGGCGGGCGCATCATGCGCGACGCGGAAGGCCACGCCACCGGCGTGCTGGTCGACGCGGCCATGGATCTCCTGACCCGCAAGATTCCGCGCCGCAGCGAAGCCGAGGTCCGCGCGGCTCTCGACAAGGCACTGGCCGAGATGGCGCGCGTGGGCCTGACCGGCGTGCATGATGCGGGCATCGGCGTGCTCGAAGATCGCCTCTACCGCGACTATGCCGACCACGGCAAGCTCACTGCCCGCGTGTACGCGATGATCGGCGGGACCGAGGCCGACTTCGACCGCCTGGCGGAGCACGGTCCCGTGAACAGCTACGCCAACGACCTCTACGCTTTGCGCGCCGTGAAGCTGTACGCCGACGGCGCCCTGGGCAGCCGCGGCGCGGCCCTCATCGCTCCCTACAGCGACGAGCCGAAGACGCACGGCCTGCTGTTCCACACCGACGCGGAGATCCGCCGCATGATGGCCAAGGCCATGGGCAAGGGCTACCAGGTGAACGTGCATGCCATTGGCGACGCGGGCAACCGGCAGATCCTGGATGCCTTCGCCAAGTTGATTCCGCAAACGCATACGGAAGCGCTGCATCATCGCATCGAGCATGCCCAGGTGGTGGCGCCGCAGGACATCCCGCGCTTCAAGACGCTGGGCGTGATCCCGTCGATGCAGCCGACCCACGCGACCTCCGACATGAACATGGCGGAAGCGCGCCTCGGCCACGAGCGCATCAAGGGCGCGTATGCATGGCGCAGCTTCCTGCACCAGGGCTCGCCGATCGCCTGCGGTTCGGACTTCCCGGTCGAATCGCCCAATCCCTTCTATGGTCTGCACGCCGCCGTGACGCGCGAGGATCATCAAGGGCGCCCGATCGCCGGCTGGTACCCGAACCAGGCGATGTCGCTGCGCGAAGCGTTCCGCTGCTTCACGCTGGACGCGGCCTATGCCGGCCATCAGGAGAAGTTCACCGGCTCGCTGGAGCCGGGCAAGTGGGCCGACTTCATCGTGGTCGACCAGGACCTGTTCACCATGAACCCGCACGACATCCACAAGATGCAGGTGCTGCAAACCTGGGTGGGCGGCAAGCAGGTTTACCAGCACCAGTAACTCAGGCCAGCAGCACCAGCGAGCCGGTCGTGCGCCCCTGTTCCAGCTGGCGGTGCGCGGTGGCCGCATCGGCCAGCGGCAGCATGCCGCCGACGTGCGGGCGCAGGCCGCGTTCCACCTGGGCCAGCACGGCCTCGGCGCTGCGCCGGTAGTCGTCCACATTCTGCATGTAGCGGAAAACGCTCGGGCGCGCCACGCTGAGCGAGCGTGCGGCGCCCAGCACGGACAGGTCGCCTTGCGGCGCCGTGCCGCCGGCCTGGCCGATGCTGGCCAGGTGACCGAAGGGTCGCACGGCATGCACGGTGCGCGCGAGCGTGTCGCCGCCGATGCCGTCGATGGCGGCGTCCACGCCCGCGCCGCCGGTCAGCTCCAATACCGCTTCCACGAAATCCTCGCGCCGGTAGTCGATCGCGTGGGCCAGGCCGTATGAACGCGCCAACGCCGCCTTTTCCGCGCCGCCCACCGTGCCGATCACGCGCACGCCCAGCGCGCTGGCCCATTGCGTCAGCATGAGGCCCAGTCCTCCGGCGGCCGCATGCACCAGCAAGGTCTGCCCCGCCTGCACGCGCAGCACGCGCGCCAGCAGCATATGCGTGGTGACGCCTTTGAGCAGCAGCGCCGCCGCGCCGGCATCATCCAGCGCAGCGGGCAGGGCGAGCACGCGGTCCGCGGGCACGTTGCGCGCGCTGGCGTAGCTGCCGGGGACGGGAATGGCGTAGGCCACGCGCTGGCCTGGCGCCAGGGTGGTGACGCCGGCCCCGCAGGCTTCGATCACACCTGCCCCCTCCACGCCCGGCGCCCATGGAAGGCCGGGCATGGGGTAGACGCCGGTGCGGTGGTACACGTCCACGAAGTTGACGCCGATGGTCGCGTGGCGCACGCGCACTTCGCCCGGTGCGGGCGGCGGCAGGTCGAGCGGTTCGGCGACGAGCTGTTCGGGGCCGCCGGTGCGGTGCAGGCGGACGGTGATGGATTCCATGAGGCGCTCCGGTTGAAAGAATGAGGCCTTCACTCTATTCTGTGCAAATGCAAGCGAAAATTCGCAAATCGCACCCAGCTTCTGTGCGTAAATTAACGGATGTGGCGATCGAATGGGACGACATCCGCTTTTTCCTGGCCCTGGCGCGGGAAGGCAGCCTCACGGGCGCGGCACGCGCGCTGAAGGTGGAGCATTCGACCATTGCGCGCAGGGTGAGCAACCTGGAGGCGGCGCTCGGCCTGCGCCTGTTCGACCGTCTGCCGCGCGGCTGGCGCCCGACGGCGGAGGGAGAGGCGATGGCGGCCCAGGCCCAGCGCATCGAGGACGAGGCGCTGGCGTTCGAGCGTGCCGCCTCCGGCGCGGCGGACTTGCGCGGCCCGGTCCGGATCTCCGTGCCGCCCGCCGTGGCGGCCGCCTTCCTCGCGCCGCGCCTGGGCGGACTGCGCACCGCCTTTCCCGGCATCGCGCTGGAGCTGGCGGGCGAAACCCAGCTTGCCAGCCTGACCCGGCGCGAAGCCGACATCGCCCTGCGCCTGTCGCGGCCGAACGCGCCCGACCTGGTGGTGCGCGCGCTGGGGGAGCTCGGTTTCGGCCTGTACGCGGCGGCGGACTGGCACACCCGCCCGGAAAACGTCTGGGAGTTCATCGGCTATGACCAGGCCCTGAGCGAGACGCCCCAGCAGCTTTGGCTGGAGGAGTTCGCTGGCACCCGTCCCTTCGTTCTGCGCGCCAACGACTTGCTGGCCCAGCGCGAGGCGGCGCGCGCCGGCGTCGGCATCGCTTTGCTGCCGCACTTCCTGGCCCACGGCGTGCGTCAGTTGAAGCGCCTGCGCGAGGCGCCATGCCCGGTGCTGCGTACGATCTGGCTGGTCATGCACGGCGACGTGCGCCGCTCGCCGCGCGTGCGCGCCGTCGCCGACGCGCTGGCCGAAATCGTCCTGCGCGAGGCGCCGTTGCTGCGCGGTCCGGTGTAAGCTCGATGCCAAAAAAATCAGTTGACTTGGTTGTATAGACAACCTAGACTTGGCCCCATTCCAACCTGGGAGCTGCCATGGCTAACAATCTCGACCACGATCCCCGCTACGACGCCAGCCGCGTGATCCGCGCGCCGCGCGGCACGGAGCGCAGCTGCAAGAGCTGGCTGACCGAAGCCGCCTTCCGCATGATCCAGAACAATCTCGACGCCGAGGTGGCGGAGAACCCGAAGCACCTCGTCGTCTACGGCGGCATCGGCCGCGCCGCCCGCAACTGGGAGTGCTACGACGCCATCCTCGCCGCCCTGCGCGCGCTGGAGGACGACCAGACCCTCCTGATCCAGTCCGGCAAGCCGGTCGGCGTGTTCCAGACCCACCCCGACGCGCCGCGCGTGCTGCTGGCGAACTCCAACCTCGTGCCCAAGTGGGCTGACTGGGAGCACTTCAACGAGCTCGATCGCAAGGGCCTGTTCATGTATGGCCAGATGACGGCCGGCTCCTGGATCTACATCGGCACCCAGGGCATCGTGCAGGGCACCTACGAGACCTTCGCCGAAGCGGGCCGCCAGCACTTCGGCGGCGACTGGGGCGGGCGCTGGATCCTGACCGCGGGCCTGGGCGGCATGGGCGGCGCGCAGCCGCTGGCGGCGACCTTCGCCGGCGCCGTCTCGCTCAACATCGAATGCCAGCAAAGCAGCATCGACTTCCGCCTGCGCACCAAGTACCTCGATAAACAAGCCGCCAACCTGGACGAAGCCCTGGCCCTGATCGCCGAGCACACGGCGCGCAAGGA
>DASRUW010000625.1:0-3180 GCA_035655255.1 Telluria sp.
AGGAAGGTGAAGCGGGATTGGGCCGTGAATTCGGCGCCGCTGATCTTCGCGCTGACCCCGTTGACCGGCTGGGTGAAGGTGATCGGGCCGGAGACGATCACGCCATCGGCCTGGCGCGGAAAGCTGCGCACTTCCGTGAAGGTGGCGGTGTCGATGAAACCGCCGACGTCCTTGTGGAACACGGCCGCGCCGATCATGGCCGCCTTGGCGGGATACCATTCCACGCCGAGATCGAGGTTATTCGACTTGTACGGCTGGAGCAGCGGATTGCCCCGGGTGCCGCGGCCGCCGCTTTGGTCGATGCCATTGACCGTTTCGGCCGGCGCCAGCTGACCGAGGTCCGGCCGGGTCACGGTTTGCGACGCGGCGGCGCGCAGCAAGGTCTGCGGCGTCGCCTGGTAGCGCAGGTTGGCGCTGGGCAGGGTCATCGCGTAGGTACTGCTGATGCTCACCGGCGTGATGACCTGGGTGGCGAGGTTCGCGTTGGCGACGGTGTAGCCGCTCGAAGTCTGGCGCGTGCGCACATACCGCAGACCGGCGTCGAAGGCGGCGGCGCCAAGTTCGAACGACCCCATGACATAGGCATTGTCCGTGTCTTCCCGGACAGCGTACGAGTTCTGCGCGGCGTAGGCGCTCAGGTCGGCCCGCGCGGTGCCGGCGACGGGCGCGCCGGCGGGGAAGAAGACCGGCGCGATCCGCGCCGGATCCACGATCAGCATGTTGGCGGGAACGGCGCTGCCGGCGCCCGCCACGTGGAAGCCGACGGTCCCGGCGACGCTGGCCAGGGACGGCGGCGCGCCGATCGGCGTGCCGGCGCTGCGGTTCAGACGCCACTGGCTTTGGTCCGTGTTTTTCTCGTGACGGTTGGCGCGCAGGCCGAACTTCAGGCTGGTCAGGACCGAGTCGTCGAACTCGCGCTCGAAGTCGAGCTTGCCCGTATGCTCGCGGTCGGTATCCGTCGACGGACGGTAGACGAATACGTTGAACAGGAAGTCTTGCGGGTTGGAAGAGAAGTCGGTCGCGCTCGAACTGAAGTCGAGCTGGTCGCCGCGGATCTGGTAGGACACCACGCCCGGGTCGAAGGCGCCGTTCTTCGCCAGGCGGAACGAATACAAGTCCCAGGTGCGCTCGGCGCGCCGCTGGGCGCTGCCGAGGAAGGGGCGCACGGTCCAGTAGTCGTCGGGGCGCCAGCGTCCTTGCAGCGTCAGCTGGTGCATGCGTTCGTCGGTGGTCAGGTAATTGGTGCCGACGCGTTGCTGCACGCCGGTGAACTGTCCGGCCGTGATCAGGCCGGCGTCGATCGTCGTGCTGAGGGGCGCGTTCAGGCCGCTCTCGGTCGCCGCGTCGTCGCGCGTGTCGTTGCGTTTGCTGGAGAGCTTCCCGAACAGGGCATCGGCCGTCAATTCGAGTTGCTTGACCGGCCGCCACTGCGCGGTGAGGGTGGCGCCGACCGTCTTGCGCGCGTCGCGATAGTAGATGTAGCGGGGGCCGTTGGCGACGATGGCCTGGCGCACGGCGTCGCTCGCGCGGCTGCCCGTGTTGACGGCCGCGAATGGACGGTAGCTGCCGCCCTGCGTAGTGTCCGACCGGTACTGCGTGTCGGCCGCCGCCACCGAGGCGGACAGGCCGAAGACGCGGTCCCAGTTCTTGCTGAACAAGATCGTCGCGCGCGGATCGGCCTGGCCGCTCTTGTCGCTGTGGTTCTCTTTCATCGCGGCAACCAGGTGGGTCCCCTTCTGATCCAGCGGGCGCGGCGTCTCCAGTTCGACCACGCCGGCCAGGCCGCCTTCGACCTGGGCGGCGCTGACCGACTTGTTGATGGTCGCGTTGGTGAAGAGCTCGGACGGCAGGATCTCGAAATTGAAGGCCCGGCTGCCATTGGACAGGCCGAAGTTGGTATCGGTGCCGGAGGCGACGCCTTCCATCCCATTGATCGTCACGAGGGTGAATTGCGGTCCCAGGCCGCGCAGGTTGATCGCGGAGCCGTCGCCGACGTTGTTGCGCTCCAGGGTCACGCCCGAGACGCGCTGCATGGACTCGGAGATGTTCAGATCGGGGAATTTGCCGATGTCCTCGGCCGTGATCGCTTCGACCATGTTGGTGGCGTGCCGCTTCTGGGTCAGTGCGCTTTCGACGCTGCCCGCGATGCCCGTGACCACGACCTTGATCGGTTCCGCCTCGCGTTCTTCCATGCGGGCATTGCCGGGCGCCTTGCGCTCGAGCGGCGGCGTGGCCGCTTCCTGGGCGTGCGCACCCTGGCCGAGCGCCAGCGCGGCCAGCGCGATGTGGGAAAGTCGTCTCTTGTGCATGTGTTTCTCCTGGGATGAATGGACCGGCTCGCGCCGTCGAGGCAATAGGAGTCCCTCACGCCACGCGGCGGCGCCTGGCGGTGTGCGGGAGGACCTGGGAAAACGGAGGGAAGCGGCTAACTGGGCCCGAACGGTTGAGGCAGTAGTTCGAGCAGCGCGCGCAGCGGCGCCGCCCGGTTGCGCAGGCTGTGCACCGCGTACACGTTGGCCGGCGGCGCATCGCGCAAGCGCTTGAAGACGACACCCGGCCACCCGATCGCGGACAGGCTGGCCGGCATCAGGCCGATGCCCATGTTGTGTCCCACCAGCGCCAGGACGATCTGCTGCTTGTCAGCCTGGTGCCGTACGCGCGGCAGGAATCCGGCCGCGGCGCAACATCCGGTCAGATAGCGCTGGAAGTCCGATGTGTCGTCAGCGAGCGTCACCATCGGTTCGCCGGCCAGATCGGCCAGGCCGATCGCGGACCGGTGGCTCAGTGCATGCGCGGCCGGCAAGGCGAGCGCGACCTCGTCCCGCGCCAGCAGGACGGCGGTGAGGCGGTAGCGGTGCAGCAATGCTTCCTGCGGCAGCGGCTCGCGGCATACCCCCAGGTCGATCTCGCCCGCGTGGAGGGCGTCCAGGGGTGTTTCGGCGCCGATTTCCCTGATCACCCATTCGAACTCGGGATGGCGGGCGCGAAAGTCGTTCAGGTGCGGCATCAGGACGGACCACATCGAAAATTCGGAGACTCCGATGCGAACGCGGCGTCGAGCTTCCTCGTTCACGCCGCGCACGGCCGTCACCGCGGCGCGCGTGGTCGAGATCAGGTGCGCCGCTTCCGTCACGAGGGCGGTGCCGGCCGCCGTCAGGGCCAGGCCGCGCGCCGTGCGCC
>DASRUW010000626.1:0-2654 GCA_035655255.1 Telluria sp.
GCACATGATTCCGCACGGAACTATTTTTTACGAAGTGTCGCGCCGGCGCGCATGCCAAAAAGTCAAGCCGCGTTTTCCGCCTCGCGTTCCAGCACGGCGTGGATGGCGTCGCGCAAGCGGCGCAGCTGCTCCTCCAGCCGGACGAAGTCGTCCTCGGCGTAGGTGCCGAACATGGCGGCGTCGTGTTCCACCACCTTGGGGAAGAGGTCGTGGAACAGCGTCTCCCCGGCCGGGGTGAGGCGCACGAAGAAGGAGCGCTTGTCCTCCGCGTTCTGGCAGCGCGTGACGATGCCGCGGCTTTCCATGCGCTCGATCACCCCGGTCAGGGTGCCCTTGGTGATGAGGGTCTTTTCGCCCAGCTCCTTGTAGCTCATGCCGGGCGTGTTGCCCAGCGTGGCCAGGATGTCGAACTGCGCCGGCGTCAGACCGCAACGGCGGACGTATTCGCCGGAAAACCGCTCGAAGCCCTGCATGCATTCGGCCAGCAGGCGCACACTCTTCAGGTACCGTTTCCCCATAGTGGGTCGATTATAGCGGCCTGCCGGGTTTGCCCCGCGGTGTTACCATGTCGAGCTTGCCAGTACATCAAGCACAAGGAAACACACGATGACCCACCACCTGCGCGGCATTCTCGCCCTGCTGGTCGTCACCGTCGTCTGGGGCACCACCTTCCCGGCGATGAAGGATCTGACCAGCCATTTCGCCCCGGCCTGGATCATCTTCATCCGCTTCGCCATCGGCGCGCTGCTGCTCGCACCTTTCCTGCTGCGCGGCCGGTGGAGCGACGTGCGCAGCGGCGCCGCGCTCGGCCTGCTGCTGTTCGCCTGCTATGTGTTCCAGGTCGAGGGGCTGGCCCTGACCAGCTCCAACCGCAATGCCTTCATCTCGGGCCTGAACGTGCTGGTGGTGCCGCTGCTCGGCATCCTCGCCGGGCGCTGGCCGGACAAGCGCATCGTGCTGGCGCTGGCGCTCGCAGTGGGCGGGCTGGTGGCCCTGTGCTGGGACGGCGGGGCCTGGAGCTACGGCGACACGCTCACGCTCGGCGGCGCCTTCGCCTTCGGCGCCTACATCAAGATGCTGGAGCGGCACAGCCAGCGCGCCACGCGCCTGATGACCCTCACCGCCGCCCAGATCGCGACGGTGGCCGTGTGCGCCGGTCTGTGGCTGCTGCTGCGCGAGGTGCCGCGCTCGCCCAACGACCTGACCCACGACTATCACGACTACTGGCGCTACATCGGCCAGAACCTGGGGCACTACTGGCTCAACTTCGCCTACCTGGGCGTGCTGTGCACGGCCGCCATCATCTCGCTGCAAAGCTGGGGCCAGAGCCGCACCAGCGCCAACGAGGCCGCCGTGATCTATGCCTTCGAGCCCGGCGCGGCCGCCATCTTCGGTTTCTTCTGGCTGGGCGAGACGCTCACGGGGCGCGGCTGGCTGGGTGCGGTCCTGCTCATCTCCGGTATGATAGTCAGCCAATGGAACACCGAGAGCCGCCCGGCCGCCAGCCTCGCCCCCGAATGAGCCGCCCACCCTCCCATGGCCTTTGACGAACTCGCGCGCCTGGCGCAGGAACAGCCGCTGCGCGTGCTGCTGATCCACGCCGGCGAGGACGACGCGCTGACCTGGTCCGGGCTGGTGCAGCCGTGGCGCCTGGCCGCCAAGCTGCTCGGGCCGGAGCGCCTGCACGTGGACGTGCGCGGCGCCGACAAGTTCGCGCAGGACCCGGCCCGCCACTGGCACCTGGTGCTGCTGGTGGCCGACGAAGCGGCGGCCGCGCTGCGTCCCGCCTCCCTGCGGCTCGTGATCGAACGCTGCCGCAGCGCCCCGTACTGGGGCGGCGTCGGCGCGGGCGTGTTGTGGCTCGCCGACGGCGGGGCGCTGAACGGCGCGCGCGCGGCGCTGCCCTGGTCCCTGTACGCGGACGCGGGGGCGGCCGCGGACCATGCCATCTTCACCCCCCATCTGTATGAACTGGACGGAGCCTGCCTGACCTGCTGCGGCGGCGCGGCCAGCATCGTTTTCGCGCTGACGGTGGTGGACGCCATCTTCGGCCCCGGCGTGCAGGCCGAAATCAAGGAGCTGCTGTGCGTGGACCGCGTGCGCGGGCCGGAGGAGCGCCAGCGGGTGGCCCTGCAGGCCCGCTTCGGCGCCTTGCAGCCCAAGCTGTCCGAGGCCGTCACGCTGATGGAAGCGAACATCGAGGAGCCGCTCGCCACCGACGACATCGCCCAGCTGGTCGGCATCTCGCGGCGCCAGCTGGAACGTCTGTTCAAGCAGTACCTGGATAGCCTGCCCTCGCGCTACTACCTCGAGCTGCGCCTCAAGCGCGCGCGCCAGCTGCTGCTGGACACGAACTACTCCATCGTCCAGGTGGGGCTGATGTGCGGCTTTTCGTCCGGCTCGCACTTTTCCACCGCCTTCGGCGCCCTGTTCGGCAACACCCCGCGCGAGGAACGCCAGCGCAGGCTGATGCCGCCGGCGGCGTGACCGGCGCCGGTACGCCCGTCTGCCGCCCCGGCCGGGCAAAAATGAAAATCCTTGTCGCCATTAGAAAAGAGTTTTAGCATGCCGCTTTTTATAATGGGTGCTCCAGCGCGGCCGCCGTGCCGCCACCGTACCCACTTTGATAGGGATAGCCATGAACGCCAAGCTTG
>DASRUW010000627.1:0-4549 GCA_035655255.1 Telluria sp.
AAAATCGGTCTGCAGGGTGCGCAGGTTCTCGACCGAGGCCCCGCGCCAGGCGTAGATGGCCTGGTCGTCGTCGCCCACGGCGGTGAACATGGGCTTCTTGCCGATGCCCGTCACCAGCAGCTTGACCAGTTCGTACTGGCAGGTATTGGTGTCCTGGTATTCGTCCATCAGCAGGTAGCGCAGGCGGCGCTGCCACTTGTCGCGGATCGGGCCGTTGTCGCGGAACAGCTCCACCGGCAGGCGGATCAGGTCGTCGAAGTCGACCGCCTGGTAGGCCTGCAGGGTCGCCACATAGCTGCGGTAGATGCGCGCGGCCTGGGCCTCCTCCTCGTTCCTGGCCTCGCGGATGGCGCGCTCCGGTTCGACCAGGCCGTTCTTCCACAGCGAGATGGCGGTCTGGATGCCGCGCACGATCTGCTTGTCGGTGGTGAGGGCCAGGTCCTGCACCAGCGAGAAGCAGTCGTCGCTGTCCATGATCGAAAAGCGGTCCTTGAGGCCGAGCGCGTTGGCTTCCTGGCGCAGGATCCTCACGCCCAGCGAGTGGAAGGTCGACACGGTGAGCTGCTTGGCCTGCTTGGGCTGCTTGAGCAGCTTGCCGATCCGCTCCTGCATCTCCACCGCCGCCTTGTTGGTGAAGGTGAGCGCGGCGATGGTGCGCGGGTCGTAGCCGCGCTCCTCGATCATGTAGGCGATCTTCTGGGTGATCACGCGCGTCTTGCCCGAGCCGGCGCCGGCCAGCACCAGGCAGGGGCCGTCGAGGTAGCAGCAGCCTTCGCTTTGCGGGCCGTTGAGGCCGAATCGGGGCGGGTTGGACATGGGGGCAAGCGCAGTGGAACAGCCGGGCATTGTACCGTGCAACGCCGCGGTTTCCGCGTAAAATGGCCGCCATGAAAACGCTTCTCGTCTTCGCGGCCGCACTGGTGTTGGCCAATGCGCAAGCCGCGCCCGTGCTGGTGGGCGCCGCCGCGGACCTGGCGTCCTGCATGGACGACCTGGCCGCCGCCTTCCGCGCCCAGGCGCCGGGCGCGCAGCTGAAAGTCTCGATCGCCGCCTCCGGCACCCTGTACGCGCAGATCCGCAACGGCGCGCCTTTCGACGTGTTCATGTCGGCCGACATGGATTATCCGCGCCGGCTGGCGGCGGAGGGCGCGGCCGAGGGCGCGTCCCTGTACCGCTACGCGGACGGCCGGCTGGCCGTGTGGGCCGCCGATCCGGCCACCGACCTTGCCGGCGGCCTGCCCGCGCTGGCGCAGCCGCGCTTTGCCCGCATCGCCATCGCCAATCCGGATGTCGCGCCCTACGGCCGCGCGGCCAGGGCGGCGCTGGTGGCGGCCGGCGTGTGGGACCAGGTGCAGGCGCGCCTGGTCGTCGGCGAGAACATCGCGCAGACGGCGCAGTTCGTCCAGACCGGCAATGCGCAGGTCGGCCTGGTGTCGGGCGCGGCGCTGCAGACGCCGACTCTGAAGGGGGCGGGCGTGTCCTACCTCGTGCCCGGCGTGGCCATCGAACAGGGCGCGGTGCTGACCACGCGCGGTCGCGCCAATCCGGACGCGCGGCGCTGGATGCAGTTCCTGCGCTCGCCCGCCGCGCGCGCCGTGTTCGCCCGCTACGGATTCGGACCGGGCGCATGACGGACTGGTTCAGCGCGCCGGGCATGTGGCCCGCCATCTGGCTCACCCTGCGGCTGGCCTTCGTGTCCTCGCTGGTGCTGCTGCTGGTCGGCGTGCCGCTGGCGAACTGGCTCAACACCACCCGCACGCGCGGCGTGGTGCTGCTCGAGACGCTGGTGTCGCTGCCGATCGTGCTGCCGCCGACCGTGATCGGCTTCTACCTGCTGATGCTGATGTCGCCCCAGCACGCGGCCGGCGCGGCTTGGCTGTCCGTGTTCGGCACGCCGCTGCCGTTCTCCTTCGCCGGGCTGGTGCTCGGCTCCGTGGTCTACAGCCTGCCGTTCGCCGTGCAGCCCTTCCAGGCGGCCTTTCGCGCCGTGCGGCCGGACACGGTGCGGGCCGGGCTCGCGCTCGGTCTCACGCCGCGCCAGGTGTTCTGGTCGGTGGTGCTGCCGCTGTCGCGCCACGGCATCCTGACCGGGGTGTCGCTCAGCTTCGCCCACACCATGGGCGAATTCGGCGTGGTGCTCATGTTGGGCGGGAACATCCCCGGCCAGACCCGGGTCGCGTCGATCGCGCTGTACGACGAGGCGCAAAAGCTCAACTACGGCGCCGCCAACGGCTACGCCCTGGTGCTGCTGGCGATCTCGTTCGCGATCCTGGTCGGCATCGCGGTGCTGCAGCGGCGGCAGCACGCGATTTTCCTGGCCCGTTGAATCACCAGCCTTCCAGTACGATCTTGCCGATGGCAGCGCCGCTTTCGAGGGCGGCATGGGCGCGCGCGAGGTTGGCGGCGTTGATCGGGCCGTAATGGGCGTGCAGGGTAGTGCGCAATACGCCCGCATCCACGGCGCGCGCCACTTCTTCCAGCAACGCGTGCTGGCCGCTCATGTCCGCCGTGCCGAAGCTGGAGCGGGTGAACATCAGTTCGAACGCGAAGCTCGCGCTCTTGGCGAACAGCAGTTCCATCGGCAAGGGCTGCTCGTTGCGCACGATGCTGCAGATCTTGCCCTGCGGGGCGATCATGGCCGCGATGGCGGCGAAGTGGCGGTCCAGCGCGTTGGTGCACAGGATGTAGTCCACCGTCTCCAGGCCGGCCGCGCGCAGCTGCGCGGGCAGGTCGCCATGGTGGTCGAGCACGTGCTGCGCGCCGAGGTCGCGCACCCAGGCGGCGGAGGCGGGCCGCGAGGCCGTGGCCAGCACCGTCATGCCGGCGAGCTGGCGCGCCAGCTGGATCGCGATCGACGCGACGCCGCCGGCGCCGCCCAGCACCAGCAGGGTGCGGCCGCGCGCGCTGCCGTCCTGCGGAATGGCGAGACGCTCGAACAGCGCTTCCCAGGCCGTGATGGCGGTCAGGGGCAGGGCGGCGGCTTCGGCCGCGCTCAGCGTGGCGGGCGCGTGGCCGACGATGCGCTCGTCGACCAGGTGCAGTTCGCTGTTGGTGCCGGGACGGTCGATGCTGCCCGCGTAGTACACCCGGTCGCCGGGCCGGAACAGCGATGCATCCGGGCCGGCGGCGCGCACCACGCCCGCCGCGTCGTAGCCCAGCACGCGCGGGGCCGTTCCTTCCGGCCGCGGCGCGCGGCGCTGCTTGTAGTCGACCGGGTTGACGGAAATGGCCTGCACGTCCACCAGCAGGTCGCGTCCTTGCGGCTGCGTTTGCGGTTGCGGCAGATCGAGATCGTGCAAGCGGTTGTCGCTGGCGACGCCGATGGCTTTCATGGGTGCTCCCTGTGCTTGAAAAGCCGCCAGTCTAGGTGTCGCCGATTCGTTTGATAATTGGCATAATGACTAAATCATTCTTCTGCCAAACAATAAAATGCTCGACCTGACCGACGTCGCCCTCTTCGTGCGGGTATGCGCCACCCGCAACCTGTCCGCGGCGGGGCGCGAGTTCGGGCTGTCGCCGGCGGCGTCCAGCGCGCGCCTGTCGCAATTGGAAAAGCGCCTGGGCTGCCGCCTGCTCCATCGCACCACGCGCCAGCTCACGCTGACGCAGGAGGGCGAGACCTTCCTGCTCCATGCCCAGGCTTTGCTGGACGCGGCGGAGCAGGCCGCAGGCTCGGTCGGCGACGCACAGCGCGGGCCGCAAGGCCTGCTGCGGGTGGCGGCGTCCGTGTCCTTCGGCCGCCAGCACATCGTGCCGGCGCTGGCCGAATTCCTCGGCGCGTATCCGGGCATCCGGCTGGACTTGCGGCTGTCCGACCGCATCATCGACATGGCGGCCAACGGCATCGATCTGGCCGTGCGCGTCGGCCCGCTGCGTGACGCGGCCGTGGTGGCACGCAAACTGGCGCCGAGCCGGCTGGTGCTGTGCGCCGCGCCCGCCTATCTGGAACGGGCCGGCATGCCCGCCACGCCCGCCGAACTGCTGCGGCATGAGTGCCTGGTCCTGGACGGGAGCAACCCCTGGCGCCTGCGCAATCCGGACGGCACCGAGACCGCCGTACGCGTGAGTGGGCGCATGGTGAGCGACAACGGCGAAGCCTGCCGCGACCTGGCCTTGGACGGCATGGGCATCACCCAGCAATCGACCTGGTCGGTGTACCGCCAGCTGCAGGCGGGCACCCTGGTGCGCGTGCTGACCGGTTACCCGGTCGCCATCGACGCGCAGATCAGCGCCGTCTACCTCGACCGCCGCTTCGTGCCGCCGAAAACGCGCGCCTTCATCGACTTCTTTGCCGCCCGTTTCGGCCCCGGGCCCTACTGGGACCGCGGCCTGTGAGGGCCGTTCTCCGCCAGGCCCCTTCTGGCATTCGTATCCGTTTTCACGCCCGTTTGCATCCGTTTTGAACTCCCGGCAAGCCATGCGGTCAAACGGGTATAAACGGATACGGGAACGGATATGAACGCCAAAGCGCCCCAATTGGGCAACACCACGTACGAGAACCTCGTCACCTATCAGGCATCGCATCCCGAGGCCGGTTCATTGCAGGAGA
>DASRUW010000628.1:0-5421 GCA_035655255.1 Telluria sp.
GGTTCACCGGCGCGCTCGCAGAGAAAGAAGACGACGGCGGCCGCCGCCAGGTAGGCCAGCCAGCGTTGTTTTCGGGTCAGCAGCTGTTCGAATCGCTCCATCGCGCCATCCGGTAAGTTGAGGAAACCGCATGATCGCACACTTTGCCGAAATATCAACCTTTCACTCCTCGCGCAGGCGGCGCTGGCGCACGGCGGCGGCCAGCTCCTCCAGCACGCCGACGCTGGCGTCCCAGTCGATGCAGCCGTCCGTGATCGACTGGCCGTAGGTCAGCTCCTTGCCCGGCACCAGGTCCTGGCGCCCCCCCACCAGGTGCGATTCCACCATCACGCCCACGATGCGGGTGTCGCCGCCGGCGATCTGCTGCGCGATGTCGTGGCACACCGGCACCTGGTTCTCCGGCTTCTTGCTGCTGTTGGCGTGGGACGCGTCGATCATCAGGCGCGAGGCCAGGCCCTGGGCGGCGATCTGCTTGCAGGCCTCGTCCACGCTGGCCGCGTCGTAGTTCGGCGTCTTCCCGCCGCGCAGGATGATGTGGCAGTCTTCGTTGCCGTTGGTCGAGACGATCGCCGAGTGCCCGCCCTTGGTCACCGACAGGAAGTGGTGCGGCTGCGAGGCAGCCTTGATCGCTTCCACCGCGATCTTGATGCTGCCGTCCGTGCCGTTCTTGAAGCCCACCGGGCAGGACAGGCCGGAAGCCAACTCGCGGTGCACCTGCGACTCCGTGGTGCGCGCGCCGATCGCGCCCCAGCTGATCAGGTCGGCGATGTACTGCGGGCTGATCACGTCCAGGAACTCGCTGCCGGCCGGCAGGCCCAGTTCGTTGATGTCGCGCAGCAGCTCGCGCGCCATGCGCAGGCCGTCGTTGATGCGGAAGCTGTTGTCCATGTAGGGGTCGTTGATCAGGCCCTTCCAGCCGACCGTGGTGCGCGGTTTCTCGAAGTACACCCGCATCACGATCTCGAGCTCGCCGAGGAAGCGCTGGCGCTGCTCGGCCAGGCGGCGCGCGTACTCCATCGCGGCCTTGGTGTCGTGGATCGAGCACGGGCCGATCACCACCATCAGGCGGTCGTCCTGCCCATGCAGGATGCGATGCAGCGCAATGCGCGCGCTGGCCGCCGTCTGCTCCGCCTTCTCCGAGCACGGGAACTCCCGGATCAGGTGGGACGGCGGGGTCAGTTCCTTCATCTCGCGGATGCGCAAATCGTCGGTGCGGGGCATATCGGTTCTCCGGGCTGGATATAAAAAAAAAGACCGCCAGCTGGGGCGGTCTTTCGGGATTCTGGGGTTTGTTCGGTTACTGCGTGAACCTTCCTCTACTCCACCGCCTTGGGGCTGGAATATCCAAAATAAAACCAAAAGTGGAAGAAGGTCGCGGAAGTCATTGGTCGACTATAAGCCCCATTGGCGCGTCTTGTCAACTCAGCCGGTGCCGCCGACGGTGACGTCCTCGATGCGCAGGGTCGGCTGGCCGACGCCCACCGGCACCGACTGCCCTTCCTTGCCGCACACGCCGACCCCGGAGTCGAGCCGCATGTCGTTGCCGATCATGGACACGCGATTGAGCACGTCCGGACCGTTGCCGATCAGGGTCGCGCCCTTGACCGGATAGGTCACCTTGCCGTCCTCGATCATGTAGGCTTCGCTGGCCGAGAACACGAACTTGCCGTTGGTGATGTCGACCTGGCCACCGCCGAAGTTGACCGCGTACAGGCCGTGCTTGACCGACTCGAGGATCTCGCGCGGGTCCTTGTCGCCGGCCAGCATGTAGGTGTTGGTCATGCGCGGCATCGGCAGGTGGGCAAAAGATTCGCGGCGCGCGTTGCCGGTGACGGGCATCTTCATCAGGCGCGCGTTGAGCGTGTCCTGGATGTAGCCCTTCAGGATGCCGTCCTCGATCAGGGTCGTGCACTGGGACGGATTGCCCTCGTCGTCGATGTTGAGCGAGCCGCGGCGGTCGGCCAGGGTGCCGTCGTCCACCACCGTCACGCCCTTGGCCGCGACGCGCTCGCCGATGCGCCCGGAGAAGGCCGAGGAGCCCTTGCGGTTGAAGTCGCCCTCCAGGCCGTGGCCGATCGCCTCGTGCAGCAGCACGCCGGGCCAGCCCGGGCCGAGCACGATGGTCATCGGACCGGCCGGGGCCGGGCGTGAATCCAGGTTCACCACGGCCGACTTGACGGCCTCGGTGGCGTAGCGCTCCAGCACCTCGTCGGTGAAATAGGCGTAGTCGTAGCGGCCGCCGCCGCCGGACGAGCCCACCTCGCGCCGGCCGTTCTGCTCGGCGATGACGGTCAGCGACACGCGCACCAGCGGGCGGATGTCGGCCGCCAGCACGCCGTCGCTGCGCACCACCAGCACCACGTCGTATTCGCCGGCCAGCCCGGCCATGACCTGCACCACGCGCGGGTCCTTGGCGCGCGCCATCTTCTCGACCCGCTCCAGCAGGCGCACCTTGGCCGCCGCGTCGAGCGAAGCGAGCGGGTCGTGCGGCAGGTAGAGCGAGCGGCCGCCCGAGGGCGTCATCGAACGCGCCACCTTGATCTTGCCGGCGCCGGCGCGGGCGATGGTGCGGGTGGCCTCGGCGGCGTCCAGCAGGGCGCGCGCGGAGATCTCGTCGGAATACGAAAACGCGGTCTTGTCGCCGGAGACGGCGCGCACGCCGACGCCCTGGTCGATCGAGAAGCTGCCGGTCTTGACGATGCCCTCTTCCAGGCTCCAGCCTTCGCTCTTGGTGAATTGGAAGTACAGGTCGGCATAGTCGACCTTGTGGGTGAACATGCTGCCGAGCGTACTCAGGAGCTGGCTTTCTTCCAGGCCGAAGCGCGTGAGCAGCACTTCGCGCGCGGTCGCCAGCGCGGACAGATTCGGTTCAAACGGTGTCATGGAAATTCCTTGGGGATTTACGGCTCATTCTGCCACATCACAAAATACGGTGCTTCAGGGCCGGCAGGCTGGCGCGCACGCCGGCCAGGTGTTCGGGGTCGATGGCGCCGGCCACCACGCCCTCGCCTTCCGGCAGCATGGCCAGGACCTCGCCCCAGGGGTCGATCAGCATGCTGTGGCCGAAGGTGCGGCGGCCGTTCCGGTGCGTGCCGCCCTGGGCCGCGGCCAGCACGTAGCACTGGTTCTCGATGGCGCGCGCGCGCAGCAGCACCTCCCAGTGGGCCAGGCCGGTGGTGTAGGTGAAGGCGGCCGGCACGACGATCAGGGCGCACTCGCCCATCGCGCGGTACAGCTCGGGAAAGCGCAGGTCGTAGCACACCGACAGGCCGATCCGGCCGAACGGGCCGGCGAAGCTGCCGACCGCCCCGCCCGGCACGATGGTCTTCGCTTCGTTGTAGGACTCGCTGCCCTTGGTGAAGCCGAACAGGTGCATCTTGTCGTAGCGCGCCACGCGCGCGCCCTGCGGGTCGTAGACCAGCACGCTGTTCATCACCTTGTCCGGCTCCGGCGCGACCAGCGGCAGGGTGCCGCCGATGAGCCAGATGCCGTGGCTGCGGGCCGCGGCGGCCATCGCGTCCTGGATCGGGCCGGCGCCGTCGGCCTCGCGCCGCGCGACCTTGTCGGCGTCGCTCATGCCCATGATGGGCCAGTACTCGGGCAGGACCACCAGCTCGGCGCCGCCGGCGGCGGCCTCGGCCACCAGGCGGCGCATGGTGGCGATGTTCTCGTGCACATCCGGGGTCGAGACCATCTGGACGGCGGCAATGCGGTGGGTCATGACTACTCCTTCTTCGACGGCGCGGCCGGGGTATTGTGGTCGAGCTTGGTGACGACCGGCTCCTTCCACGGTCCCGTCACCTGCATCTGGTAGGTCAGGGCCTTCATCACCGGCGCGCGCAGGAACAGCTGGGCCAGGAAGCTGCCGAGGCCCACCACCGGGTTGACCGCGAGCGCGTACACCAGCGGGCCGGTGCCGAGGTTGAATTCGGGTATCACCACCACGTGCAGGTTGGTGGTCTCGTTGGCGATGTCGGCCGTGCCGTCCATCAGCACGGTGGCGGCGACCCCGTGCATTTTCAAGTTGTCCGTCTTGAGCACGCCGCGGTTGATGACGGCGTTGGCCGTGATGCCGTCGAAGGCCAGGCCTTCCGAGAACACGTCGTGGAAGTCGAGCTTGAGCAGGCGCGGCAGCATTTGCAGGCTCAGCACGCCAAGCAGCTTGGCCGCGCCCGGGTCCTTCTTCAGGAACTGGCCCGCCCCCACGTCGAGGCTGATCTTGCCGGACAGGCTGGGCGGGTCTAGCGCATACGGCAACCCGTTCCAGGCGACCTCGCCTTCCATCTTGCCCTTGCCGCGGCGCAGGGTCTCGGGAAAGCCCAGCCGGTCGAGCAGCTTGCCCGCGTCGCTGATGCCGAGCTTGAAGTTGAGGCTGGTCGTGTTGCGCCCGTCCCGGTTCACCCAGCGGCCGGTGGCGTCCAGTTCCCCGTCCGCGTTGTCGAGCGCGAGCTTGTTGATGCGCCACTCGCGGCCGGCGGCGGCCAGGCTGTTCTGGGCCAGCAGCTCCAGCCGGCCGAGCTCCTTGTTGAACAGGACGAAGCGGTCCGCCACCACGTCCAGCGCCGGGATCTGGGTCACGGCCCCGCCCTTCTCGCCTTCGAACAAGTCCTTGACCTCGCCCGCGGCCGACTCCGGGATGTCGAGCGCGGCCAGGCGCGCCGTCACCTTGCCCAGGCCGGCGCCGTTGGGCGCTTCGTTCCAGGTGAGATAGCCTTCGATCTGGCGCGCGTTGATGCTGGCCTGCCACACGTTCTTCGCGTGGGTCGCGCCGACCACCACGTCGTCGAGCCTGCGGTCGGTGATGACGAGTTCATTGGCGCGCGCGGCGGTCACGTCCGGGACCACGTACTGGGCCAGGTCGGGGCCGCTGTCGGCCGCGCGGCCGCGCGCGCCGGACGGCGGGCCGGCCAGGGCCGCGCCGAGCCCGGTCCACTGGTCCACGTTCAAGGTGCGCAGGCTGACGTTGAGGGTGACGCCGCTGTCCGGTTCGGGGGCCGGGTTGTTCACGCCGATGCCGCCGCGCACCACCGTCCACGGCCCCTTGCCCGTCTTGCTGCGCAGGTAGCGCGCGTTCATGGTCGAGCCCACCGACAGGCGCAGCTCGTCGCGGGACACGTTGGGGTCGGTCGAGGGCAGCGTGGTCAGGGAAAAGTGCACGGGCAGCGCGTCGCCGGCCGCCTTGCGCAGCGGGGCCGGGAAATCCATGCCGACGCCGCTCATGCTCGAGTCCACCGTCACCTGGGCCGCATGCTCGCGCACCAGCACCTGGCCGGTGAAGCGCGTGCCGCCGCTGAAGTGGCCCGCCAGGCGCTGCATCACCGGCGCGGCGTAGGCGCGGCGCAGGCCGTCCGCCGTGGCGCTGCCGGCCAGCTTGACGAGGATGCTGCCGTCGCGCTGCGAGCCGCCCGTCACGCTCAAGGG
>DASRUW010000629.1:0-9845 GCA_035655255.1 Telluria sp.
AGCTTCGCTTTCGGCACCAGGGAGAAGTATTCCGGCAGCTTGGTCTGCACCTTCGCGTAGATCTGGCGGTACCCGTCCAGCACTTGCTGCTCGGTCTTGAAGGGCTTGAACTTGTCCTGCGCTGCCACCCATTGCGCGAACTTGTTGGCCGGCCCGTCGTAGCCGAGCTTCGGCGCCAGCGTGGCCATCTGCTGCTGGATGCGCGCGACTTCCTTCAGGCCCAGCTCGTGGATCTGCGCCGGGGTCAGGTCCAGGTTGGTGTTGTTCTTGATGCGCGCCTGGTACCACGCGGCGCCGTTCGGCAGGTCGCTGTAGCCGGCGGTGGTGCGGCCCGCTGCCATGTAGTCCTTCTCCAGGAAGGCATTCAGGCGGCCCAGCGCGGCGTTGATGTTGGCTGCGGCCTTGGTGTAGCCGGCGGTAAGCGCGCGCTGGTCCTGCTCGCTGAAGCCGGCCGGGAAGTGCTTGACCGGCGTGGCGAAGATGCTCGCTTCCGGCGTGGCGCTATGCAGCTCGCGGAACTGGGGCAGCATCTTGGCGGTGATGGACTTGGGCTGCACCACTTTCTGGCGGATGCCTTCCTTCATGTTGGCGATGGCCTGGTCGATCCACGCGGGCAGCTGGTTCAGGCGGCTCAGGTAGGCGCGGTACTGGGCCGGCGTGTTGAGCGGCTGCGAGCCCGTGCCGCCGGCGTAGTTGGCCAGGTTGCTGGGCATGTTGTCGAAGTGGTTCAGGGGCAGCAGGTGCTCCGGGAACTTCTCGAGATCGAGCTGGCTCTGGATTTCCGAGGCGAGGATGTCGTAGTTCAGCTGGGCCTTCGGCGCGAGGCGCGCGCGGTCGATGCCGTGCATTTGCTTGAGCAGCTGGTGGTTGAACCCGAGGTAGCGGGCGCGGACCTTCGGCGCGATCGCCATCCCGAGCTGGTCGTCGTAGCGCCCGTCGCCGTTCGCGGTCGCGTACAGCATCGGATCGTACTTCGCGCGCGCATCGTAGAACTGCGCGGCCAGCTTATCCAGTCTTTGTTCGGATTGCGCGGCGCTGGCCGTGGCCGGGGTAGCGGCGTAGGCGGGCAGCAGCGGCGCGGCGCCGGCGGCCAGGGCGGCAGCCAGCGCGATGGCGCGGATCGAAGGAGTCGAACGGGACATATGTATTCCTCGCAATGGAAAAGTGCGGGAAGAATACAACAGCTTCGCAATTCGCGCCCGGGTTTCAGACCGAAAGACGCAGTCCCTTGTCGTCGAAGACGTGCATACGTGCGGGCGCCGCGCCCAGCATCAGGCGCTGGCCGGACTGCCAGGGGTGTTCGGCGTCCGACTTGAGAACCACCTGTTCGCCGCTGCCGTCGACGTGTGCGTAAACATAGCAGCCCTCGCCGAGCCGTTCGACCGCCATGACCGTGGCGGGGATGCCGCTCGCTCCATCCTGCAGATGCTCGGGACGGATGCCGACGGTGACCTGGGCGCCCGGCGCCAGGCCCGCCGGTACCGCGACGGCGGCGCCGCCCGCGAGCCTGACCTGGCCGTTCCCGAGCGCTTCGCCGCGCAGGAAGTTCATCGGCGGCGCGCCCAGGAAGCCCGCCACGAACAGGTTCGCGGGCCGCTGGTACAGGTCGAGCGGGGCGCCGACCTGCTCGATGCGCCCGCCGTTCAGGACCACGATGCGGTCCGCCAGCGTCATCGCTTCCACCTGGTCGTGGGTCACGTAGATCATGGTGGCGCCCAGGCGGCGGTGCAGGCTGGCCAGCTCGATGCGCATCTGCACCCGGAGCGCCGCGTCGAGATTGGAGAGCGGTTCGTCGAACAGGAACAGGTCCGGCTGGCGCACGATGGCGCGGCCGATGGCGACCCGCTGGCGTTGGCCGCCGGAGAGTTCCTTGGGACGGCGGTCGAGCAGCTTGGCGATCTGCAGGCTCTGGGCCACCTGGTCGACCTTCTCCACGATCTCGGCCTGCGGCCGGCCCGCCAGCTTGAGCGCGAAGCCCATGTTCTCGCGCACCGTCATGTGCGGATAGAGGGCGTAGTTCTGGAATACCATCGCCATCCCGCGCTGGGCGGGCGGCACGTCGTTCATGCGGCGGCCGTTGGCCAGGATGTCGCCGCTGTCGATCTCCTCCAGCCCGCAGATCGAGCGCAGCAGGGTCGACTTGCCGCAGCCGGAGGGGCCGACGAAGACCACGAACTCGCCGTCCTCCACTTGCAGGTCGATGCCGTGCAGGATGGTGTGCTCGCCGTAGGATTTGCGGATGCCGGATAGCGTCAGGTTTGCCATGTATTCCTCGTCTCAGGCCAGTTCGATGTCCACGTGGTGCACGGCGCCGTCGGCGCGCAGCGGAAGCAGGGCGGCGCCCTGTTCGACCGGAGCCGCGCTCCCGTCGATGCGGGCCGCCGCCACCGTGCCGGTGCCGCCGTTGCGGACGCGGATCTCGTAGCTGGTGCTGCCGTCGGGCAGAGTGTAGCGGATGCGGAACTCGGGCCAGGCGGAAGGCACGACCGGCTTGATGCGGATGGTATCGCCGCCCGTGAGCGTGAAGCCCAGCACGGACTCGAGCGCGACACGGAACATCCAGCCCGCCGATCCCGTGTACCAGGTCCAGCCGCCGCGGCCCACGTGCGGTTCGGCGCCATAGATGTCGGCCGCGATCACGTAGGGTTCCACCTGGTAGACCGCGACTTCCTCCGGCGTGCGCGCGTGGCGCACGGGGCTCAGGTTGGCGAGCAGCTCGGCCGCGCGTTCGCGCCGGCCGGCTTCGGCCACGGCGCGCACCGCCCAGCAGGCGGCGTGGGTGTACTGGCCGCCGTTCTCGCGTACGCCAGCGACGTAACCCTTGATGTAGCCGGGGTCCTGGGGCGTATCGACGAAGGGCGGGGTGAGGAGCCGGATCAGGCGGTCCTCGCCCGACACCAGGCGCTGCTCCATCGCGTCCAGCGCCTGCGCGGCGCGTTCCGGCGAGGCGACGCCGGAGATCACGGCCCAGGCCTGCGCCAGGGCGTCGATCTGGCACTCGTCGCTGTCCTTGGAGCCCATGACCACGCCGTTGTCGTAGAAGGCGCGGCGATACCATTCGCCGTCCCAGCCGGCGTCGTTCAGCGCCTGCAGCAGGTGGGCGCGATAGGCCGTGTAGGCGGCCACGCGGGCGCTGTCGCCGCGCCGTTCGCACAGGGGCAGGAAGTCGCCGATGACGCAGTAGAGGAAGAAGCCCATCCACACGCTCTCGCCCTTGCCCTCGCGGCCGACCCGGTTCATGCCGTCGTTCCAGTCGCCGGTGCCGAACAGGGGCAGGCCGTGCGCGCCCTTGGTGAGCGAGCGGTCCAGGGCGCGGCAGCAGTGTTCGTACACGTCGGCATGCTGGCCGGAGGGAGAGGGCTTGAGGAACACTTCGTCCTCGCCTTCCTTGAGCAGGGGCGCGGTGAGGAATTCCGCGGATTCGTCGAGCACCGAATAGTCGCCCGTGCTGCGGATGTAGAAGGCGGCGATCCAGGGCAGCCACAGCAGGTCGTCCGCGAAGCGCGTGCGCAGGCCCTTGTCCAGCGGCGCGGGATGCCACCAGTGCAGCACGTCGCCTTCCACGAACTGGTGGGCGGCGTGCAGCAGAACCTGGCGGCGCGTCATCTCGGGGCGGATGTAGAGCATGGCGCTCGAATCCTGCAACTGGTCGCGGTAGCCGATGGCGCCGCCGGACTGGTAGAAGGCGGAGCGGCCCCAGATGCGGCAGGACAGGTTCTGGTAGGCGAGCCAGCCGTTGACCATCAAATCGATCTCCGGCACCGGCGTGGTGACCTGCACGGCGCCCACGGTGCGGCGCCAGAAGCGTGTCACTTCGTCCAGCGCGGCGGCGACGGCGCCGGTGTCGCGATAACGCTCCGCCAGGGCGCGCGCGCTGTCCGCATCGGTCGTTTCGCCGAGCAGGAAGGCGCATTCGACGCATTCGCCGGGGGCGACCGTCAGCACGACCTGGAAGGCGGCGCAGGGATCGAGGCCCGCGCCGCTGGCGCCATCGAGCGTGGCTCGGGACAGGGCCGCCGGAGCTGCGAGCGAGGCGCGCGGACCGATGAATGCGGCGCGGTCGGCGCTGGCATGCACCGTCAGGGCCGGCGCGGCCAGCACGGCGGCCACCGCGACGCCGTCCGCGAACGGGCCGGCCATGCGGTTGGTGGCGTACAGGGTCGGCCCGTCGATGCGCGTGACGACGTGGCGGCCCGATTCGGCCGGCGTGCCGCCCAGGACGAGCTGCTGGAAGGCGAACAGCGCGAGCCTGCGCGGGTGCGCGCTCCGGTTGCGCAGGGCGATGCGCACGATGCGCACCGGATCGTGGCGTGGCACGAAGACCGTGCACTCCTGTTCCAGTTCGTGGCTCACGTGCTCGAAGCGCGTGTAGCCGAAGCCGTGGATCGCTTCGTAGTCCGCCGCCGCGGGCGCCGGGCCGGGCATGGGCGACCAGTAAGCGCCGGTGTCCTCGTCACGCAGGTAGAACGCTTCGCCGTGCGGGTCGCGCACGGGATCGTTGAACCATGGCGTCAGGCGGTGTTCTCGGCTGTTGCGGCTCCAGGTGTAGCCGGCGCCGGTCTCGCTGACGATGACGCCGACCTGTTCGTTGGCGATCACGTTGGTCCAGGGCAGGGGCGGGCGGCGCAGGCCGCTGCCGTCTTCCCACGGCATGCGCACGACATATTCCGTGCCGTCGCCGGAAAAGCCGCCGTAGCCGTTGAAGAAGCGCAGTTCGGCGGGCGTTGCGGCTTCCTTCGGCTGCGGTGCGGCATGGCGCACGGCCGGCTGCGCGGCCGGGGCCACGAAAGTCGGCAGCTCGCTGCCGATGACGGCGCGCGCCAGGCAGGCGATGCGGTCGAGGTCCGCCCGTGGCACGCGCGCCGCATGCAGGACACCGGCCGGCTGGCCCGGAACGGCCCACTCTTCGCTCGCTGCGACGAGGACGACCTGCAGCGGCAGGCCCAGCTCCTTCCAGTAACGCGCGGCGGCGAGCATGCGCCGGGTGACGGCGTCGCCGCAGATGTCCGTCTCCACGAGGCAGATGGCTTTGTCGGTCGGCAGCCCGTAGTCGGCCAGGATGCCCGGCGCGCCCGCCGTGCGGCGCTGCACCTCGGGCGCCGCCCGCAAGGCGGGTTCGGAATACAGGACGGCAGCGGCCAGCTCCTCGCACTGCGCGGCGTCGGCGCCGGAGATGCCGGCGCGTTGCATCGCCTCCCGGCGTGCCGCGGTGGCGCGCGCGGCGACCGCTGCGGCGTCCGGCATCCGCGCGGCCAGCGAGTCCGCGTCCGCGCGGGTGGGCGCGGCGCCGAGCACGAAGCAGATGGAAGCCTCGGCCCCGGCATCGAGGGCGAGCGTTCGGCGCAGCGACAGCACCGGGTCGAGCACATTGCCGACCGTGCCGGACAGGCGTCTGCCCGCGTCGAGCGCTTGCGGCGTGGCGGCCGACCGGCCGCGTCCCAGGAAGCGCTTGCGGTCGGTCTCCCACTGCGGATCGGCGCCACCGTGCGCCGCGTGGAACACCCAGACGCCGCTTTCGTCGGCGCCGCGCGGACGGCGGCGGGCGAGCAGGGCGCCGCCGCCGGTCATCTCCGTTTGCACGAAGAGCTTGGAGAAGGCGGGATGCGACGCCTCGGCGGCGCGGCCGTTCAACACCACTTCCAGATAGCTGGTCGCTTCGATGCGGCGCGCGCGGCCGGAGCGGTTGCGCAGCGTGAGGGTGCGCAGTTCGCGGTCCGCGTCCGCGTCGACCACCACGTCGAGGGTCACTTCGAT
This sequence comes from Telluria sp., assembly GCA_035655255.1. Taxonomy (GTDB): domain Bacteria; phylum Pseudomonadota; class Gammaproteobacteria; order Burkholderiales; family Burkholderiaceae_D; genus Telluria. Next base: position 5,755 of record DASRUW010000629.1, read on the forward strand.
GCCGTCGAAGGCCGACGTGAGTCCCGCCTGGCTGAACGCACCCGTGTCCAGGTCGCGCAGATAGACGAAGTAGCCGTCCGCGTCTTCTACGGGGTCGCCCTGCCAGCGGGTCAGCGCGCAGTCGCCCAGGCTGGAATAGCCGGTGCCGGCAGCGGTAAGCAGAGTGAAAAAACGGCCGTTGGAGAGCAGGCGTGCCCCCGCGGCGGGACTGGTAAGGGAGGTGGTCATGAGTGCGAAATCGTTGTAATCGGTTACATGAACGGGCATTCTACCGTACATTTTTGCGATTGCAACCACAGCCGTGAAGAATGTGCGCACACAACACTTCATTGGGGAGATGCAAAAAAAGCTTCCAAAACCGCAAACAGTTCGGGTACAGTATTGCCATGTAACCGTTTACTTCAAAGTCGAGGAACGATGGCTGTAACGATCAAAGACGTGGCCAAAGCGGCAAATGTGTCGGTCGCTTCCGTCTCGCGGGTGCTCAATGGGAGCTCCAGCGTGACGGACGAGACCCGCAAGGTGGTGCTCGAGACGATGCGCCGCCTGCGCTACATCCCGCACAGCGGGGCGCGCAGCCTGTCCACCAACCGTACCGAGACCATCGGCGTGCTGCTGCCGGACCTGTACGGCGAATTCTTCTCCGAGCTGATTCGCGGGATCGACATGGCGGCGCGCAAGCGCGGCCTGCACCTGCTGGTTTCGAGCTCGCACGGCGACGCGGAGGAAGCGGCCGTCGCGATCCGTTCCATGAGCGGCCGCGTGGACGGGATGATCGTCATGTCCCCGCACGCGGACGCGAGCTTCCTGGCGGAGAACCTGCCGGACGTGCTGCCCATCGTCCTGCTCAATTCCCATGCGCGCGGCCACAACTGCTGCGAGCTCACGGTCGACAACTACGGCGGCGCGGCGGCGATGGTGCAGCACCTGGTGGAGCTGGGCCACCGCAATATCGCCATGATCGCCGGCCCGGAGAACAACTTCGAATCGGCCGAACGCCTGCGCGGCTACCGCGAGACCTTGCTGCGCCTGTTGCCGGACACCGATCCCGACAGCCTCATGGTTCTGCGCGGGGATTTCACAGAGGACGCGGGCTACCGCGTCGGCCACCAGCTGCGCGCGCTGCGCCGCATGCCGGACGCGGTCTTCGCCGCCAACGACATGATGGCCATCGGCTGCATGTTCGCGCTGGGGGAATCGGGCATCGTGGTCCCGCGCGACATCGCGGTGGTGGGCTTCGACGACATTCCGACCGCGCGCTTCATCGCGCCGCCGCTGACGACGGTGCGCGTGCGCATGACCGAGATGGGCAACCGCGCCCTGGAAAACCTGGCATTCCAGATCGAGCACCCCGAGAACATCAAGCATTCCGTCCAGGTCCTTACGACGGAGCTGGTAGTACGCCGGTCCTGCGGCGCGCCCGGCAGGACCGGTACCTTTGCAGTTTAGGCGTTCCATTCAGAAGAGAAGATCAAAGAGGAGAGCATATGAAAATGAAGGCAAGCGTGCGCGAGCTGCGCATCGCGTTAATGAGTCTGTCGGCCGTGGCGATGCTCGCGGGCGCGCCGGCGTACGCGCAGCTGAGCACCGCGACGATCAAGGGCCGCCTGGTCGGCGCCCCGGCCGCAGCAGCGCAGATCGTCGCCACCAACAAGGCGTCCGGCTTCACCTACCGCACCAATGCGGCGGCCGACGGCAGCTATGTCCTGACCGGCCTGCCGCCGGGGACCTATGACATCGCCGTGGGCGGCAAGTCCAGCGGCGCGATCACCGTGGCGGTCGGCGAGACGGCTTCCCTCGACCTGTCCAGCGCCGAGAACCGCGTGGTCGTCACCGGCAACCTGCAGCGCCGCGACGTGAAGACTTCCGAAGTCGGCACCAACATCTCGCGCGCGCAGATCGAGAGCCTGCCGCAGGTCACCCGCAACTTCCTCGCATTCGCCGATCTTGCCCCCGGCGTGCGCTTTGACGTCGATCCTGTAACCGGTTACGGACGCCTCCAGGGCGGCGCCCAGAACCAGGACAACGTCAACGTTTATATCGATGGCGTCGGCCAGAAGAACTACATCCTGCGCGGCGGCGTGTCGGGTCTCGACTCCTCGCGCGGCAATCCGTTCCCGCAGTCGGCGGTGGCGGAATACAAGATCGTCACCCAGAACTACAAGGCGGAATTCGACCAGGTCAGCTCCGCCGCGATCACGGCCGTCACCAAGTCCGGCACCAACGTGCTGCACGGCGACGCCTTCTTCGACCGCACCGGTTCGAGCCTGACGGCCTACGATCCGTTCCAGCAGAAGAACCGCGCCGCCGGCGTGGACCGCCCGAGCTACTCGCAGAGCCAGTACGGCTTCACCCTGGGCGGCCCGATCCAGACCGACGTCGCCCATTACTTCATCGCCTACGAAGGCAAGGACATCTCGCAGCCGCGCCAGGTCGTGGCCCAGCGCCAGGACCTGCTGCCGAACGCGGGCATCGTGCCGGACCTGCTCAAGCAGGCCGGCGCCACCAAGTCGACCTTCAAGGAGAATCTCCTGCTGGCCAAGGTCGATGCGCAGCTGTCCGAGGCGCAGCGGATCGAGGCGACCATGCGCGTGCGCCGCGAGAGCGACCTGGTCCCCGAGGACATCAAGCTGTCCGTGCCCGGCAACGAAAAGGACCGCCGCAACGACGAGACCCGCTTCGACCTCAAGCACGAGTGGACCAGCGGCGACTATCTCAACGAAGCGCGCTTCGGCTACGAGAACTATGTGTGGAACCCGCACGCCAAGCAGTCCACACCGTTCGTCAAGTACGTGGTCTCGCCCAGCAACACGCCGAACAACGTGGTCGACGTGCTGTTTACCGGCGGCTCGCCGGATGCCCAGCACCGCGAACAAACCGGCTGGCTGCTGCAGGAGGACCTGACTTTCACCGGGTTGACCGGCCACGCCATCAAGGGCGGCTTCAAGTTCAAGCGCGTGGAGTTCGACCTGTCCGGCACCTCGCGTTCGGTGGACATCCGCCGCGAGATGATCGACAACGTGACCGGCCAGCCGTCCCTTATCCAGCTGGACGCGGCCCTGGCGCCGGTGGGCATCAACTACAAGGACAACCAGTACGGCCTGTACCTGCAGGACGACTGGCGCGTCAACGACAAGCTCGAAGTCAACGCCGGCCTGCGCTGGGACTACGAGGACAACATGCTGAACAACAGCTACGTGACCCCGGCGGACCGCGTCGCGATCTTCGGCAAGCAGGACCCGCGCGGCGCGCCGGCCGGCCAGACCTATGCCCAGTCGCTGGCCAAGGGCGGCATCAACATCAGCGACTACATCAGCACCGGCAACAGCCGCAAGGCGTTCAAGAGCGCCTGGCAGCCGCGCGTGGGCTTCTCGTATGACCTGTTCGGCGACCGCAATACCGTGTTCTTCGGCGGCGCGGGCCGCGCCTACGACCGCACCATGGCCAACCATGCGCTGGACGAGCTGCAGAAGAACGCGCAGCCGGGCGGCGAGATCTGGATGATCCGGAACGATCACAAGCTGCCGTACACGGACCAGATCAGCTTCGGCCTGCGCCAGGCTTTCCGGAACTGGAACATGGAGCTGGGCTACCTGAATTCGCAGAGCCACAACCAGTTCAACTGGTTTGGCGGTAACCGCGACATCAACGGCGGCTACGGCAACCAGAGCCCGATCGACCCGCTGTGGGGTTCGGTGCCGGGCTTCGGCACCCTGATCCTGGGCGACTTCGTGTCCGAAGCGAAGACCGAGTCGGTGTACGCCAAGGCCGACAAACCCTGGACCTCCTCCACCGGCTGGGGCGTGGCTGCGACCTACACCTATTCCGACGGCCAGACCACCAACAAGGAGTGGAACAACGACATCTTCAACTGGACCTACGGCCGCTATGCCAATGCGTGGAATCCCTCGACCCTGGTGGAACGCCACCGCCTGGTCCTGACCGGCATGACGGACCGTGTGCTCCCGTGGGGCATCATGCTGTCGTCGAAGATGACCTTCGGTTCCGGGCTGCCGTTCCGCATCACCGACTGCTCCGCCGGCTGGGACAAGTGCGTCTCGCGCAAGGGCGAGGGCGGCGCGTTCCGCGAG
>DASRUW010000630.1:0-7005 GCA_035655255.1 Telluria sp.
CCGTGGTCCACGTGTTCTACACGACCCCGGGCTATTACGACTACAACTGGTCGGTCCGCGCCGACATGCCGGCCGCGCTCAAGAAGAAGATCACGGACGCCTTCCTGGAGCTGACCCCGGCCACGCCGGAAGGCAAGGAGATCCTCGATCTGCAGCGCACCTCGAAGTTCATCCCGACCAAGGCGTCGAACTACGCCGCCATCGAAGCGGCCGCCCACAACGCCAAGCTGCTGAAGTAAGTTAGTGGAAGCCTATCGCCTCGACCAGCTCACCGTCCGCCACCTGACCGGCACGCGCGGCATTGCGCTCGACGGTATCAGCCTTGCCGTGGCGGCCGGCGAGCAGGTAGCGGTGATCGGCCCGTCCGGCGCGGGCAAGACGACGCTGCTGGCGACGCTCGCCTGCGCGCACAAGCCCGATTCCGGAACCTTCGAAGTGCTCGGCGCCGATCCCTGGCGCCTGCCGGACGCCGCGCGGCACAAGCTGCGCGCGCGCCTGTTCCTGGCGCCGCAGACGCCGCCCCTGCCGCCGCGCCAGCGCGTGGTGACGGCGGTGCTGGCGGCGCGCCTGCCGCGCTGGACCCTGGGACAGGCCCTGGCCTCCCTCGTCAGGCCGGCCGATCCGGCCGCGGCATACGCGGCCCTGGCCCGCTTTCACCTCGGCGACAAGCTGTATGCGCGGGTGGACCGCCTATCCGGCGGCGAGCGCCAGCGCTGCGGCCTGGCGCGACTGCTGCTGTCGGAAGCGGACATCTTCCTCGTCGACGAACCGCTGTCCGCGCTCGATCCCAACCTGGCCCAGGTCACCCTGTCGACCCTGATCGAGGAAGCCGGCGCGCGCGGGTCGGCCCTCGTGTGCAGCCTGCACCAGGTGGACATGGCACGCGCCCTGTTCCCGCGCATCGTCGGCCTGCGCGCCGGGCGCGTGCTGTTCGACGCCAGGCGCGAGGACGTGAGCGACGCCATGATCGCGGAACTGTACGCCAACGAGGACCAGGACGCGCCCCTGTTCCATCCTCAGGAAACCCCGGACAGCCTGGCGGTGGGCGCCTGCTTCTGATGTCCGCAGTCCTGCCCGCCCACCTGCACGATCCTGCCTGGCGCGGCCGCCTGCTGGGCGCGGCGATCGGCCTCGCCCTGCTGTGGCCCATGCTGGTGTACAGCGAGTTCAAGCCATGGACGCTGCTGGACGCGCAGAGCCTGGCCGCGGCCGGCTCCTTCCTGAAGGGGTTCGCCCATCCCGTGCTGGCGCCGGACTTCCTGGCCATGGTGCTGCGCGAGTCGTGGCAGACGGTGGCCATCGCGACGGCCGGCCTGAGCCTCGCCCTGTTCGGGGCGGTCCCCGCCACCATCATCGTCAACGAACGCCTGTCCGTATCGCGCCTGGGCACCGGCCGCATGCGCCCGGCCGCGGCGATCGTACGCCAGCTGGTGCGCTGGGTGCTGGTGCTGCTGCGCTCCGTGCCGGAACTCGTGTGGGCCCTCCTGTTCGTGCGCATGGCCGGTCTCGGCCCCACGGCCGGCGTGCTGGCCATCGCCTTGACCTACTGCGGCATGCTGGCCAAGGTGTACGCCGAGATTCTCGAATCGGGCAGCGCCCACGCCACCGAAGCCCTGCTGGCCAACGGCAGCTCGCGCCTGGCGGCCCTGTTCTACGGCGCCCTGCCCGACACGGCGGCCGAACTGGTGTCCTACACCGTCTACCGCTGGGAGTGTGCGATCCGCGGCTCGGCCGTGATGGGCTTCGTGGGCGCCGGAGGCCTCGGCCAGCGCATGGACGAATCGACCAAGATGATGGCAGGGGGCGAAGTGTCGACCATGCTGATCGTGTTCGTGCTGCTGGTCGCCTGCGCGGACCTGGTGTCCTGGTTCCTGCGCCGGAGGCTCGCATGATGCCCCCCGCGCCGCCGCGCGACCGCGCCGCCCTGGCGGTCGCCGCCCTGCTGGTGCTGCTGGCGGTGGCCAGCTTCGCCACCCTGGACCTGCAATGGTCGGCGTTCTTCGCGCCGGAAGCGGCGGCGTCGACGGCCGAATTCCTGGCCGGCTTCACGCCGCCGGAACTCGCGCCCGCCTTCCTCCTGCGCACCCTGCAGGCGACGCTGGAGACGCTGGCCATGTCCGCCCTCGGCACCCTGATCGCGGCGGTCTGCGGCCTGGCGCTGGCCTTGCCCGGCGCGGGACGCTTCGGCCGCGTGGCCCGCGTGCCGACCAGGATCGTCCTGAACGTGCTGCGCTCGATTCCCGAGCTGGTATGGGCCGCGCTGCTGCTGGTGGCCGCAGGACTCGGTCCGCTGGCCGGCACGCTGGCGCTGGCGGCGCACACCAGCGGCGTGCTGGGCCGCCTGTTCGCCGACGCGCTGGAAAACGCGCCGCCCCAGCCGGAGCAGGCCCTGCGCACCAACGGCGCCGGCGCGCTCGCAGCCTTCCTCTACGCCACCTTGCCGCTCACGCTCCCGCAGATGCTGTCCTACACCTTGTACCGCTGGGAGAACAACATCCGCGCGGCGGCCGTGCTGGGCGTGGTCGGCGCGGGCGGTCTGGGACAGATGCTGAAGTACCACCTGTCGCTGTTCCAGATGCCGAGCGCGGCCACCGCGATCCTCGCCACCCTGCTGCTGGTGGCGCTGGTGGACGCCCTCAGTTTCGCCGTGCGGCGCTGGCTGACGCGATGAGCCTGCTGGAACTGCGCGACGTGCGCAAGACCTACGGTGGGCGCACGGTCCTGGGCGGCATCACGCATGCCTTCGCGGCCGGGGAGTTCGCCGCCATCATGGGCGAATCGGGCGTCGGCAAGTCGACCCTGCTGAACCTGATCGCCGGGCTGGACGCGCCCGACAGCGGGCACATCGTGTTCGACGGCCAGGACCTCGGCGCATTGGACGACCGCGCCGCCACGCTGCTGCGCCGGCGGCGCATGGGCTTCATCTTCCAGGCCTTCCACATCCTGCCGCACCTGACGCTGGAACAGAACGTGGCCCTGCCGCTGCTGCTCAACGGCCTGCCGCTGGACGCCGCCGCGCCGATGCTCGAGGCGGTGGGGCTGGGCGGACGCGGCGCGCACTTCCCGCGTCAATTGTCGGGCGGCGAGATGCAGCGCGTGGCCATCGCGCGCGCCCTGGTGCACCGGCCCGCGCTGGTGCTGGCGGACGAGCCTACCGGTAACCTCGACCCGGAAACCGCCGAGCACATTCTCACACTCCTACGCACCGAGCTGCGCCGCAATCATGCATGCGCAGTCATGGTCACCCACTCTCACGCAGCGGCCGAAAAGGCCGATAAAACGTTTGTCTTGGGCGCCTCCGGCCTCCAAACCGGGTAAAAAAACATAAATGCGGGGCAATATCGCTGTGATTTTGTACAACAATGCCCCATTCCCATTCTTATCGTAGTATCATTCCGTCAAACCGTTCACAAAAGCAATTATCTCAAAATGTAACGGATCTTCACCAAACTTGGGAGGTACGCGATGAGCGTCAGACAACGTAAACTTGAAATGATCGAAGCGATGAATCGCGCGCGCGCGCTCGAGCCGTCCAGCTTCGTGCCGAACAAACTGCTCGACACGCTGATCCAGCACATGTCGTTGAAGAACGACGCCGAGCTGTGCCGCGTGCTGGAAGTGCAGCCGCCGATCATCAGCAAGATCCGTCACCGCAAGCTGGCCGTGGGCGCGACCATCCTGCTGCGCATGCACGAAAAATCGGACATCAGCATCAAGGAATTGAAAGAGCTGGTGGCCGCCTCGATGAACTGAGGCCTTTCTTCCAGCTCGTTTGCGCAAACGATTGAAGACGACCGGAGTCGGCCCCCGAGGGGTCAGGCTCCGGCGCGCGGACGTCCGGTCTTGAGCTGCGGCAAGCTGCCCAGCACTTGTTGCAAGGTGGCCAGGTCGATCTGGCTGATGAGCGCCACGCCGATCCGCAGCAGCTCGCTCTTCTTCACATCCAATCCCGCTTTGAGGCAGGCCTGTTTTACCTTGGCCAGGACGGCGTATTCCTGTTCGGGCATGGTGAAGCTGTCGCGCACGAGCCTGGTCTTGGCCTGCTCGGCGGCCGGGCGGACCAGCTTGACGGCCTTGGCCGGCTTGGCGGCAGCCTTCTTGGCCGCCGGGGCGGGCGCCGCGGCCGCGCGTTTGCGCGCGGCCGGTTTGGCCACGGTCTTGGCTGCGGCCGCCTTGGCGTTCCTGGTGGTCTTCACGGCTGGCTTGGGTGCGGGCTTGCGGGCACTCGTCTTCTTCGCAGCGCTGACTGCTTTCGGCATGGAAATCGTTCCTATCGTTTCAAAATAAGCTAAACAATATAGTCGATTTCCCGCGCGGCCGGAAGACCGCACGTCTGGCGTGGATCAAGATGCTTCTTCGTCGTGGAACTCGGCGGCGATGGCCGCGAAGCGCTGCTCGATGCGCAGGAAGGCGTCGAGGATGTCCGGATCGAAATGGGTGGCCCGGCCCTTGCGCATGATGTCCAGCGCCTCGGCGTGGCTGAAGGGCGGCTTGTAGACGCGGCGCGAGATCAGCGCGTCGTACACGTCCGCCACCGCCATCAGGCGCGCCGACAGCGGAATCGCCTCCCCTTCCAGGTTGTCGGGATAGCCCGAGCCGTCCCACTTCTCCTGGTGCGAATAGGCGATCTCGCGCGCGTACTTGAGGAAGCTGTTCGAGCCGCCCAGGTGCTTTTCGACCAGCTGGATCGTGTCGCGGCCGTACACCGTGTGCAGCTTCATGATCTCGAATTCGTCGCTGTCCAGGCGCCCGGGCTTGAGCAGGATGCGGTCCGGCACCCCGACCTTGCCGATGTCGTGCAGCGGCGCGGACTTGTACAGCAATTCGATCGCCTCGTCCGTCAGCTCGCGCGCGAAGCGCGGGTGCGCGCGCAGCTCCAGCGCCAGCGCGCGCACGTAGTTCTGGGTGCGGCGGATGTGGTTGCCGGTCTCGTTGTCGCGCGTCTCGGCCATCGAGGCCATGGCCATGATGGTCGCGTCCTGCATCAGCACCAGCTGGCGGGTGCGCTCCTCCACCAGGCGTTCCAGGTTGTCGTTCTGGTCCTGCAGCTGGCGGCGCGCGCTGCGCAGGGTGAGCTGGGTCGCCACCCGCGCGAACAGGATGGGCGGGCTGATCGGCTTGGTGAGGTAGTCGACCGCGCCCATGGTCAGGCCCATGGCCTCGTCCTCGATCTGGTTCTTCGCGGTGAGGAAGATCACGGGGATGTCGGCGGTGACGGGATCGGCCTTGAGCTGGCGACAGGTCTCGTAGCCGTCCACGCCGGGCATCATCACGTCCAGCAGCACCAGGTCGAGGTCCGGCGCGGCGCGCGCGATCTGCAGGGCCGTGCTGCCGTTGGTCGCCACCTTGGTGTTGTAGCGGTCCTTGAGTAGCCGCGACAGCAGCATGATGTTGTCCGGCGTGTCGTCGACGATCAGGATGGTCGGCCGCGGCTTGAGCTGGGCGTTCATTGGGTTTCCACGGGTGGCGTCGGAACGGCGTCGGCCAGCAGCCGGCGCGCCTCCTCGAATTCGTAATTGGACAGGTGCAGGGCCAGCCGCTCCAGCGTCGCGCTATTGAGGATGGCGGCCAGGCGCGGGCGCACGCTGTCGAAGTAGTCGGTGGTCTCGCCCGAGAACTCGAACAGCAGCTGGCGCAGCTGCTCCAGCGCCGCCAGGGCGGAGGCGCCTTCCTCGGTCGCGACCCGGTCGGCGCTCACGCGGTCGACGCCGGCGAAGTAGCGGTCCAGGGCGTCGAGGACCGCGGCCAGCGCGTCGTCCAGGGCCGCGATGCGCGCCTCCAGCAGCGCGCGGCCGGTCTGCGGCTGGCGCGCGCCCTCCTCCAGCGCCTGTGCCGCCGCCTGCAGTTCGCGCGCCCCGATGTTGCCGGCCACGCCGCGCAGGGTGTGCGCGTCGCGCCCGATCTGCTCCGTGTTGCCGGCGTCGAGCGCCGCGCGCAAACCGGCGCCGGTGCCGCGCTGGGAATCGCGGAAGCGGTCCAGCAGCTGCAGGTACAGCTCCCCGTTGCCGGCGACATGGCGCAGGCCGAGCGCGGAATCGACCACCGCCAGGCCCGGAATGCCCTGCTGCTCGCGCGGCGGCAGCACCGGGCGGGCCGGCATGGCGTGGCCGAGCCAGCGCGCCAGCGTGGTGTACAGCTTTTCCGGATCGACCGGCTTGGAGATGTAGTCCTGCATGCCTTCGCGCAGGCAGCGCTCGCGCACTTCGGACAGGGCGTGCGCCGTCATGGCGATGATCGGCAGCTTGTCGAAACGCGCGTCCTTGCGTAGGGCGATGGTGGTCTCGTGCCCGTCCAGCTGCGGCATCTCGAGGTCCATCAGCACCAGGCCGTAGCCGTCCGGGCCGGCCAGCATGAGCTTCTCCAGCGCCTGGTGGCCGGTATTGGCGATGTCCACCGTGATGCCCTGCACCGCCATCAATTCGACCGCGATCTGCTGGTTGACCTGGTTGTCCTCCACCAGGAGCACGCGCACGGCGTAATCGCGCGGCGCCTGCGGGTCGTCCGCCACCTGCGGCGGCGTGGTCGGCGCGAACATCGACACCAGCACGTCCACCAGGGCCGAGCGGCCGATGGGCTTGAACAGGAAGCCGTCCACGCCGGCCGTTTCGGCTTCGGCCTGCACCTCCTCGCGGCCGAAGGCGGTGACCAGCACCACCTTGGGCGGGACCGGCAGCTGCGCGCTCTTGATCCGCTTGGCGAGCTGGATGCCGTCCATGTCCATCATTTGCCAGTCGGTGAAGACCACGCGGTAGGCGTCGCCCGCGGCGGCCGCGTCGTGCACCATCTGCTCGGCCTGGGGTCCGCTTGGGGCCGTGTCCACGCGCAGGGGCAGCGAGGACAGCGTCTCGACCAGGATCTCCAGCGCGATCGGGCTGTCGTCCACCAGCAGCACGCGCGCGCCGTTCAGGTCGGCGGGCATGGTGGTGACGCGCTCCGGCATGCCGGACAGGGCGAATTCCAGTTCGAAGGCGAAAGTCGAGCCGGCGCCGGGCGCCGACAGCACCT
>DASRUW010000631.1:0-6319 GCA_035655255.1 Telluria sp.
CTACCTCGGCATCAGCCGCACCACGCTGTGGCGCCGGCTGAGGAAGTAGCTCAGGGCAGCAGCCCGTAATTGGCGAGAATGCGCGCGTACGCGCCGCTGGCGCGCAGCACGCGCATCGCTTCCTGCAGTCGGCTCGCGTCGCCGTCGGTGAAGTCGTGCGAACCGGCCAGCCAGGACATCATCGTCATCTGCGGCACGCTGAGAAGATAGGCCTGGCGGTCGGGCAGGTCGCGCAGGCCGTAGCGCACGATCGCCTGCGCGCCGAACACCGCATCGGCCATGCCGGCCTGCAGATAGCGCAGGCATTCGCGCGGCTCGTTGGCCTCGACCAGGTGCTGGTAGCCAAGGCGCTGCAGGGCGACTTCGGTCGACGCCCCGCGGATCACGGCGATGCGCCGCGTCCGCATCTCCTCCGGATGATCGATGTCGAAGTCGCTGCCATGGCGGGTGAAGAACACGTAGCGCTCGCGGTACAGCTGCACCAGCCAGCGGTAGGACGATTCCCGCTCCGGGAGGCGGGACAAGGGAAACACCGCCGTGCGCGGTCCCTCCTGGGCCAGCACGATCGCCCTCTTCCATGGCACCACGCGGATCTCAGGTTCCTCCCCGACCGCCTGCAACAATGCCTGCACCACCTCGAACAGCGCACCGGCCGGCCTGACCGGGCCGGCGATCACGAACGGCGGCAAGTGGCCGGTCTGCACCGACCACCCGGGCTCGCGGGAGCGCGCCAGCGGTGTCATGCCAAGCGCGCCAGCCGCCAGCAGCAATCGCCGTCGCGTGGGGCTGTTCAAGGTGAGTTCCTCCTCGTCGGCCTCATCCTACTGCGATTCCGCGCGGCGCAGCGCCGTTCAAGCGAAGCTGCGTTCGACCAGCCAGAACGTCCCGATCACCGCCGCGCAGATGGAGGCCAGGCGCGGCGCCACATTGGACCAGCGTTCCAGCGGCAACGCCCGCAAGGCGGCCAACACGGACAGCAATCCCGCCACGAAGACGAGTTGCCCCGCTTCCACGCCCAGGTTGAAGCCGGCCAGCCCGGCCAGGCGGGTCTGCTGGCCCAGCCCGAGCTCCGCCAGCCCGCTGGCAATGCCCAGGCCATGCAGCAGGCCGAACGCAAATACCAGCGTGGCGCGGTGCGCCAGCGCGCGGTGGCCGCGCACCAGGTTGTCGACCGCGACCACGACGATGGACGCGGCGATCAAGGGTTCGATCAGGCGCGGCGGCGCGGCCACCCACTCGAAGACGCTCGCGGCCAGGGCGAGGCTGTGGGCGACCGTGAAGCTGGTCACCACCGTCAGCCAGTAGCGCCAGGACGCGCCGACCGCCAGGATCGTCAGCAGGAACAGCAGATGGTCCGGCCCGTGCAGGATGTGCCCGACGCCGGCGCGCACGAAACTGGCGAAGGTGGCCAGGTTGCCGGCGAAGAACTCGTGTGCCGGACGCGCCGCGTCCAGCATGGCGGCCTCGGTGCGCGCGCCATCGATCACACGCAAGGCCAGCTGCCGCCCGCGCGCGGCGTCGCTGTGGAACAGGTGGACCCGCACCGCGAGGCGGGCCGGGTGCGCGTTCCAGGTGTAGGTGCGCATCGCGGCCACTTCCCCGGCCGGTGCGCCGTCCTCGCCGGGCAGGAGCAGGTCGGAGAACGTGAGCGTGCCGCGTTCTTCACCCGAACGCAGATCCAGCAAGGCCGACACCTGGGCGTCGAGCTGCGAGCGGTGGGCGTCGATCTCGGCGCGGTCGATCAGGCCGTCGCGGTTGTCGTCGAAGCCGGAAAGCGCGCCCACCGGCACCGAGAGCAGGACGAAGGCGGCGCGGTCGACGATCCGGATCGCGCCCTGCCCCGCCGCCACCAGGTGCGCTTGCGCCAGCCCCGGCACGGCGCAAGCGAGCCAACCGAGGATCAGACAAAGGCGGCGCATCTCACGGCCCCATTTGCGCAGCGGCGGTGCCCTTCACGCAGCGCTGGATATACGGGTAGTCGTCCGTGACGTAGTAGTGATAGATCCCGTTCGGGAACTCCGGCGTCACCCCGGTGCGGCCATTGCATTCGTCCAGGTCGCCCAGGCCCTGCACGTACTCGTAGTCCTGGGTGAAGGTCCCCATCGGGACGCTGCTGGTGGACGGGCGGCCGGACGATGGCGTCGTCTTCAGCCGGTAGCTGGACTTCATCACCTTGATCGCGCTGCCGGCGTCGCTGGCCGTGGTGTAGCCGTAGCGGGCGTAGATCGGGAAGCCGTCGACCGCGAAGCCGACCAGGGTCATGGCCTGCCCCTTGCCCAACTTGCTCAGGTATTTTTCCGGCATGCCGTGGTAGTGGTAGGCGCCGTCCGGCTGCACGTGGGCGTTGCTGCTGTCCACGCCGAACGCGAAGTAGGTCTGGTTCAGCGCTTCGATCTTCCACACGCCGGCGTTCTGGTAGCTTTCCGCCGTGGCCGGGTCGAATTTGACCCCGTTGTTCGCGTAGCCGATCACGTGCGCCACCGCGGTACCGCTGGTGCTCGTCACGGCCGGATTGAGCGTGTTCGAGAAATTCACGGTGACGGCCGCGATGGTGTTCGGATTGCCCGAGTTGGGGAAGGTGCCGACCTCGTGGTCCGGCACGCCGTTGCCGGTCATCGTGCGCTGGCTCGACGTGCAGGTGGTGGCGACGGTACTGGTCAGGCTGATGGTCGGATTCTTCACGCTGGCGCTGTAGCCGCAATACAGGTGACCGGTGAGCGAGGTGCTGGTGCCGCCCGCCGTGGGCGTCACGCTGACCGTGGAAGACGCGGCGCCGGCGCCGGCCGCATTGGCGGCGGTGACGCTGCAGGTGTACGTGGTCCCGTTGGCAAGGCCCGTCACCGCGATCGGGCTGGCGCTGCCGCTGGCGCTCTTGCTGGCGCCACCCGCGCTGCAGGTCGCCGTGTAGCTGGTGATGGCGGCGCCGCCGTTGGAGGCGGGCGCAGTGAACGCGATCGACGCGCTGCCGTTGCCGGCCGTGGCGGCGCCGATGGCCGGCGCGCCCGGCACCGTGGCCGCGCTGCCGGAACCCGGCGTGACGTTGATGGCGCCCGAATCGGCGCCGCTGCCCAAGCCGTTGGTGGCCTTCACCGTGCAGGCGTATCGGGTGCCGTTGGCGAGACCGGACACCACCAGCGGGCTCGCGCTGCCGCTGGCCGTTTTCGACGCGCCATTGCCGCTGCAGGTGGCGGTGTAGCCGGTGATGGCCGAGCCGCCATCGGAAGCGGGCTTCGTGAAGACGAGGCTCGCCGTACCGTTCCCGCCTGTGACCGCGCTCAGGGCCGGCGCACCGGGGACGGTGCTCCCGGCCGCGCGCGTCATCGGCGTGTACGTGATTCCGGTGGCGATGGCCGCCGCCACGTTGGTTTTGTTCTCGTCCGACTCGCTAAAGCCAAGCAGCGCGCCGGCGGCGTCGGTGGCCCTGGTGTTCAGCTGGTTCAGCCACCACTGGTAACCGGCGCCGTCCGGCGTGCGGTGCAGGACGTTGGTGTAGACGGCCGTCAGCAGCTGCGCGTTGGCGGCGCTGGCGCCGACCAGGGCCTTGAATTCGTCCGAGGTGACGAAGCCGGCGGCGACCGACGACAGGCTCGCGCCGTCGTCCAGCACGCTGATCCAGAAGCCGAGGCCCGCGCTGTCCGGGGTGCGGTTGAACGCGGCCTGGTACAGGCGGTACGCCTGGGCGGCGATGCCGCCGGTATCCAGGTCGACGTCCACGTCCGCGAACTGCAGGCGCTGCGAGGCCGTGACCGTGGTGGCGCTGCCGGTTTCGAGATCGGTAACCGCGAAGCCGCTGCCGGAGGCGCTGATCGCGTAGCGGCTGCGCAGGCCGGGAAAGAGCACCAGCTTGCCGTCGTTGGCGACCGTGATCGAGGTGGCGAGCAGGCGCGTGGCCTGGGTGCCGGTGCGCGATCCGTCGACGGACGCGGCGCCGCCGCAGGCGGCCAGCGCCAGGGCGAGGGACCAGGGCAGGAGGCGTGGTGACATGGCATTCCCCGAGAGTTGAAGTCGGGAGCCATTGTTGCTGTCAAATGTGCAGCAAATATGAAAAAAGGGCCGCGCTGCGAGCGCGGCCCTTGGCGTATCCGCCGATGCGGCTTATTCGATTTCCACCGTCTCCGGCGGCACGGTCGGCGGCTCGATGTCCCCTTCCGGGAACTCGAGGCGGACGTTGTCCTTCTCGTCCAGGTCCACCGTCACCCGTCCCCCGTTGACCAGGCGGCCGAACAGCAGCTCGTCGGCCAGCGCCTTGCGGATCATGTCCTGGATCAGGCGGGACATGGGGCGCGCACCCATCTGCGGATCGAAGCCCTTCTTGGCCAGGAACTTGCGCAGGTTCTCGCTGAACACGGCCTCGACCTTCTTCTCGTGCAGCTGCTCTTCCAGCTGCATGAGGAACTTGTCGACCACGCGCAGGATGATCTCCTCGTCCAGCGCGCGGAAGCTGATGGTCGCGTCCAGGCGGTTGCGGAACTCCGGCGTGAACATGCGCTTGATGTCGGCCATCTCGTCGCCGGCGGCGCGCGAGTCGACGAAGCCCACGCTGCGCTTGGTCAGGCTTTCGGCGCCGGCATTGGTGGTCATGATGATGATCACGTTGCGGAAGTCCGCCTTGCGGCCGTTGTTGTCGGTCAGCGTGCCGTGGTCCATCACCTGCAGCAGGATATTGAAGATATCCGGATGCGCCTTCTCGATCTCGTCCAGCAGCAGCACGGCGTGCGGCTTCTTGGTGATCGCCTCGGTCAGGAGGCCGCCCTGGTCGAAGCCGACATAGCCCGGGGGCGCGCCGATCAGGCGGCTCACCGCGTGGCGCTCCATGTACTCGGACATGTCGAAGCGGATCAGCTCGACGCCCAGGATGAAGGCCAGCTGGCGCGCGACCTCGGTCTTGCCCACGCCGGTCGGACCGGAGAACAGGAAGGAGCCGATCGGCTTGTCCTGCTTGCCCAGGCCGGCGCGCGCCATCTTGATGGCCGAGGCCAGCGCCTCGATGGCCGGATCCTGGCCGAACACCACGTTGCGCAGGTCGCGCTCGATGGTCTGCAGCTTGCTGCGGTCGTCCTGGTTGACGGTCTGCGGCGGGATGCGCGCGATCTTGGCGATGATGTCCTCGATCTCGGTCTTGCCGATGGTTTTCTTCTGCTTCGACTTGGGCAGGATGCGCTGGGCGGCGCCCGCCTCGTCGATCACGTCGATGGCCTTGTCCGGCAGGTGACGGTCGTTGATGTAGCGCGCGGCCAGCTCAGCGGCGGTGGACAGGGCCGAGGCCGAGTACTTCACGCCGTGGTGCTCCTCGAAGCGCGACTTGAGGCCGCGCAGGATCTGCACGGTCTGCTCGACCGACGGCTCGTTCACGTCCACTTTCTGGAAGCGGCGCGACAGCGCATGGTCCTTCTCGAACACGCCGCGGAATTCCGTGAACGTGGTCGCGCCGATGCACTTGAGCTGCCCGTTGGCCAGGGCGGGTTTCAGCAGGTTGGACGCGTCCAGCGTGCCGCCCGAGGCCGAACCGGCGCCGATGATGGTATGGATCTCGTCGATGAAGAGGATGCCGTTGGGCGTTTCCTTGAGCTGCTTGAGCACGGCCTTGAGGCGCTGCTCGAAGTCGCCGCGGTACTTGGTGCCGGCCAGCAGCGCGCCCATGTCGAGCGAATACACGACGGCGTTCTGCAGGATCTCGGGCACGTCCTCCTGGACGATGCGCCAGGCCAGGCCTTCCGCGATGGCGGTCTTGCCCACGCCGGCTTCGCCCACGAGCAGGGGGTTGTTCTTGCGGCGGCGGCACAGGATCTGGATGACGCGATCCACCTCGTCCTCACGGCCGATGAGCGGATCGATCTTGCCTTCCGCCGCCGACTTGTTGAGGTTCTGGGTGAACTGGTCGAGCGGGCTTTCCTTGGTCTGGCCTTCGACCTGGGCTTCTTCCACGCCCTCGGACGCCTTCTGCGCGTCGAGCTGCTGGTCCTTGCGCACGCCGTGCGAAATGAAGTTCACCACGTCCAGGCGGGTCACGCCCTGCTGGTGCAGATAGTAGACCGCGTGCGAGTCCTTCTCGCCGAAGATGGCGACCAGCACGTTGGCGCCCGTGACTTCCTTCTTGCCATTGGACGCGGACTGCACGTGCATGATGGCGCGCTGGATCACGCGCTGGAAACCGAGCGTGGGCTGGGTGTCGACCTCGCCCGTGCCGGGCACGGTCGGGGTGTTGTCGCTGATGAAGTTGGTCAGCGTCTTGCGCAGGTCGTCGATATTGACCGCGCATGCACGCAGGACTTCGGCCGCCGAGGGATTGTCCAGCAGAGCGAGCAGCAGGTGCTCGACC
>DASRUW010000632.1:0-3531 GCA_035655255.1 Telluria sp.
GCGAGTCCGGCCCGCGGTTTACCAGGTCGCCCACGAAATAGACGCGGAATCCTTGCGGCGCTTCCTGCACGATGCGGTCCAGAAGAAGGCCCGCTTCATGCGCGCAGCCCTGTAAATCACCGATTGCGTAGGTTTTCATCCCTTGTTCCGCCGATGGCATGACACGATTCACTGCTCCAATAGCATCAGAATTCACATAGAATCCGTGATTATCGATCAAAGCCTGCGGGATACTAAATGATTTTTGTGACGGGTGGTGCCGGTTTTATCGGCTCGAACTTCGTCCTGGACTGGCTCGCCCAGTCCGACGAAGCGGTCCTCAATTTCGACAAGCTGACGTACGCGGGCAACTTGAAGAACCTCGCGTCCCTGCGCGACGACCCGCGCCATGTGTTCGTGCGCGGCGACATCTGCGACCAGGACCTGGTGCTCGAACTGTTCCGCAAGCATGAGCCGCGCGCGGTGGTCAACTTCGCCGCCGAGAGCCACGTGGACCGCTCCATCCTCGGTCCGGGCGAATTCATTCGCACCAATATCAACGGCACCTTCGCGCTGCTGGAAGCGGCGCGCGCCTACTGGAGCGAGATGAACGAGGCCGACAAGTCGGCGTTCCGCTTCCTGCACGTCTCGACCGACGAGGTGTACGGCACGCTCGGCCCGGACGACGCGCCCTTCACGGAAACTACCGCGTTTGCTCCCAACAGCCCGTATTCGGCATCCAAGGCCGCCTCCGACCACCTGGTGCGCGCCTACCACCACACCTACGGCATGCCGATGCTGACGACAAACTGCTCGAACAACTACGGCCCCTACCACTTCCCCGAGAAGCTGATCCCCCTGGTGATCTCGAACGCCCTGGCCGGCAAGCCGCTGCCGATCTACGGCGACGGCCAGCAGGTGCGCGACTGGCTGTTCGTGAGCGACCACTGCGCCGCGATCCGGCGCGTGCTGGAGGCCGGCGTTGCGGGCGAAACCTACAACGTCGGCGGCTGGAACGAGAAGGCCAACCTGGACGTCGTGCATACCTTGTGCGACATCCTCGACCGCGAAGCGCCGAAAGCCCAGGGCAGCTACCGCGACCAGATCACCTTCGTAAAGGACCGCCCCGGCCACGACCGCCGCTACGCCATCGACGCGCGCAAGCTGGAACGCGAGCTGGGATGGAAGCCGGCCGAGACCTTCGAGACCGGCATCGTCAAGACCGTCAAATGGTACCTGGCCAACCAGGAATGGGTGCGCGACGTGCAGTCCGGCGCCTACAAGGACTGGGTCGAACAAAACTACGGACAACGGGAGACAGCATGAGCACTCGCAAGGGCATCATTCTCGCCGGGGGATCCGGCACGCGCCTGTATCCGATCACGATGAGCGTGTCGAAACAGCTGCTGCCGATCTACGACAAACCGATGATCTACTATCCCCTGACCACGCTGATGCTGGCCGGGATCCGCGACATCCTCATCATCTCGACGCCGCAGGACACGCCGCGCTTTACCGAGCTGCTGGGCGACGGCAGCCAGTGGGGCATCAACATCAGCTACGCGGTGCAGCCGTCGCCGGACGGCCTGGCGCAGGCCTTCCTGATCGGGAAGGAGTTCATCGGCAACGACACCTCCACCCTGATCCTGGGCGATAACATCTACTATGGCCACAATCTCGATCCGAAGCTGAACGCGGCCACCGAGCGCCAGGAAGGCGCCACCGTGTTCGCCTACCACGTGCTCGACCCCGAGCGCTACGGCGTGGTGGAATTCGACGCCGGCCAGCGCGCGATCTCGATCGAAGAAAAACCGGCCAAGGCCAAGTCGAATTACGCCGTGACCGGCCTGTACTTCTACGACCGCCAGGTGTGCGACATCGCCGCGTCGATCAAGCCGTCCGCGCGCGGCGAGCTGGAAATCACGGACGTGAACCGCGTCTACCTGGAGATGAACCAACTGAACGTGGAAGTCATGGGCCGTGGCATGGCCTGGCTCGACACCGGCACCCACGACTCGCTGCTGGACGCTTCCCAGTTCATTTCCACCATCGAAAAGCGCCAGGGCCTCAAGGTGGCCGTGCCCGAGGAGATCGCCTTCCGCAAGGGCTACATCGACGCCGCCGCCGTCGCGCGCCTCGCGGAGCCGCTGAAAAAGAACGGCTACGGCCAATACCTGCTGCGCGTAATTAACGAACAAGTCTTCTGACCTACCGATGAAAGCCATCCCTACCGCCATCCCCGACGTGATCATCCTCGAACCTCAGGTGTTCGGGGACGACCGGGGTTTTTTCTTCGAGAGCTTCAACGCGCGTAAATTCCAGGAGCTGACCGGCGTCACGTCCGAATTCGTGCAGGACAACCATTCCAAATCCGCCCGCAACGTGCTGCGCGGCCTGCATTACCAGATCCAGCAGCCCCAGGGCAAGCTGGTGCGCGTGGTCGCCGGCGCCGTGTTCGACGTGGCGGTCGACATCCGCCGCAGCTCGCCGACCTTCGGCAAGTGGGTGGGCGTCGAACTGTCGGCCGAGAACAAGCGCCAGCTCTGGATTCCGCCCGGCTTCGCGCACGGCTTCGTCGTCACCAGCGACAGCGCCGAATTCCTGTACAAGACTACCGATTACTGGGCGCCCGCCTACGAGCGCGGGGTCCTGTGGAACGACCCGGCCATCGGCATCGACTGGCCGTTCGACGGCGAGCCGCTCCTGTCCGGCAAGGACGCCCAGGCCAAGCTGCTGGCCGACGCCGAGACCTTCGCATGAAGATCCTCCTGACCGGCGCCTCCGGGCAGGTGGGCTATGAGCTCGAACGCAGCCTGCAAGGCTTGGGCGAGGTGGTGGCGGTCGACCGCGCGCGCATGGATCTGGCGGACCTGGACCAGGTGCGCGACGTGATCCGCGCGGTGCGGCCGCAGCTGATCGTCAATCCGGCGGCCTACACGGCGGTCGACAAGGCCGAGTCCGAGCCGGAGCTGGCGCGGCGCGTCAACGCGCAGGCGCCGGAAGTCATGGCGCGCGAAGCGAAGGCGCTGGGCGCGGCCCTGGTTCATTATTCGACCGACTACGTCTTCGACGGCAGCAAGCAGGGCGCCTACGTCGAAACCGATCCGACCAATCCCCTGAACGTGTACGGACAGACCAAGCTGGAAGGAGAGCAGGCGATCGCCGCGTCCGGCGCGCGCCACCTGATTTTCCGCACCAGCTGGGTGTACGGCATGCGCGGCAAGAACTTCCTGCTCACGATGCTGCGCCTCGGGAAGGAGCGTGAAGAGCTGCGCGTGGTGGACGACCAGCACGGCGCACCGACCTGGTCGCGCACCATCGCCGACACCACGGCCGTGGTGCTGGCCCAGGCCCGCGCCGAGGGCTGGTGGGAGCGGCATGGCGGCATCTATCATTTGTCGAGCCGCGGCCAGACCACCTGGTGCGGCTTCACCCAGGCGATCATGGCGGGGGCAGGCCTGAGCTGCCGCGTCACGCCGATCACCAGCGCGGAGTATCCGGTTCCCGCCCGCCGCCCGGCCAATTCCGTCATGAACGCGGAGAAGCTGACGT
>DASRUW010000633.1:0-3341 GCA_035655255.1 Telluria sp.
CCGCTCTTCTCGGCCAGGTACTTGACCATGGCCGCGGCCTGGTCCCAATAGGTGGAGATCAGGGGGTACACGTACGGGAAGACCTTGCCGTTGACGGCGTCCGAACGGCCGTAGCCGAGGGTCGTCAGCGGGATCTTGTCGACCGCCACGCGGTCCAGGATGCCGTAGGCGATACCGGTCGAGAGCGGGTCGACCAGGGTGGCGCCGCCGTTCTTGGTCTTCAGGCGCTCGTAGCATTCGATGCCGCGCGAGGGGTTGTATTCGGTCTCGCACTCCTCCCACATGATCTTCACGCCGTTCACGCCGCCGTTGGCGTTGACCAGGTTGAAGTAGTCGATCATGCCGCCATAGAAGCCCGAACCACCGGCGGCGTAGGGGCCGACGCGGTAGGACGGCAGCGCCACGAACTGGTCGGCGGCGGCCGCCTGGCCGAGGGCGCCGGCCAGCAGGGCGGCGAGTACGACGGATTTGAAGCGGGTCATGGTTTGTCTCCTTGTTGTCATGAGTGCGAAGTTCAATGCGGGAAAGGCCACAGGCGCAGCTTTTCCTTAGCGATTTGCCACAGGCGCGCCAGACCGTGGGGTTCCACCGCGAGGAAGAACACGATCAGCGCGCCGAACACCATCAACTCCAGGTTCGACGCCACGCTGGTCTTGAGACCGAGGCTGTGGGCGAAGATATTCAGGAACACCGGCAGCAGCACGATGAAGGCCGCGCCCAGGAAGGACCCGAGCACGGACCCGACCCCGCCGATGATGATCATGAACAGGATGCGGAACGACAGGTCCAGGTTGTAGGCCTCCGGCTCCACCGTGCCGAGGTAGGCGAAGGCGTACAGCGCGCCGGCCACGCCGCAAAAGAAGGAGCTGACGGCGAACGCCAGCAGCTTGGTGCGCATCGGCCGGAATCCGATCACCTCGGCCGCCACGTCCATGTCGCGGATCGCCATCCAGGAACGGCCGACGTTGGAGCGCACCATGTTCTTGGCGGCCAGCGCCATCAGGGCCGTGATGACGAGCACCAGCACGTACTTGCGGGCCGGCGTGTCGAACACGTAGCCGAAGATCTCCATCTGCTGCACGGTGATGACGCCGGAGGCGCTGTTGTTGGTCAGCCAGGGAATCTTGGTGAGGCACCAGATCACGAAGAACTGGGTGGCCAGCGTGGCGGCGGCGAGATAGAAGCCGCGGATGCGCAGCGAAGGCAGGCCGAAGGCGACGCCCACCAGCGCCGCGCACAGCCCGCCCAGCACGAACGCAAGCAGCAGCGGCATGCCCGGCACGCGCGCGACGAAGTTGTAGGCCGAGTAGGCGCCCACCGCCATGAAGGCCGCGGTCCCGAGCGAGAGCTGGCCGGCGTATCCGGTCAGGATGTTCAGGCCCAGCGCGGCCAGCGAGAAGATCAGGAAGGGAATCAGGATCGCCGACAGCATGTACTGGCTGGCGAACAGCGGCACGGCCACCATGGCGGCCATCAGCAGCACGACGATGGCGATGCGGTCCTGGCGGATCGGGAAGATCTGGCCGTCCGCCTGGTAGGTGGTCTTGAATTGCCCGGCTTCGCGGTAGAACACGGCTCAGATCCTCCGGATGATTTTTTCGCCGAACAGGCCTTCCGGCCGCACCAGCAGGAACAACAGGGCCAGCACGTAGGGGAACCAGCCTTCGATGCCGCCGCCCACCATGGGGCCGAGGTAGACCTCCGCCAGTTTCTCGGACGCGCCGATGATGAGGCCACCGACGATCGCTCCCGGCACCGAGGTAAAGCCGCCCAGGATCAGCACCGGCAGCGCCTTGAGCGCGATGAAGGTCAGCGCGAACTGCACGCCATTGCGTGCGCCCCACAGCAGGCCGGCCACCAGGGCCACCATGCCGGCCACCGACCAGACGATGGCCCAGATGCGCTGCAGCGGAATGCCCACCGCCAGCGCGGCCTGGTGGTCGTCCGCCACCGCGCGCAGGGCGCGCCCGACGCGGGTCTTCGAGAACAGCAGGGCGAGGGCGGTGACGAGGATGGCGCAGATGCCGGCCGCCGCCATGTCGAACTGGGACACGATGATGCTGAACTTGTCCATCAGGTATTCGTTCGGGACGTCCTCGATCGGCAGCTCCAGCTTGTGCACGTTCGAACCCCACATCAGCTGCGCCAGGCCTTCGATGAAGAAGGCGAGGCCGATGGTGGCCATGAACAGGGAGATCTCAGGCTGGTTGACCAGCGGGCGCAGGACGACCCGCTCGATCGCCAGCGCCAGGATCACCATCGCCGCGACGGTGAGCGGAATGGCAAGGCCCAGCGGCAGGTGCCACTTGTCCACCATGCCCACGCAGGTGAGGGCGGCGAAGAACACCATCGCGCCCTGGGCGAAGTTGAACACGCCGGACGCCTTGTAGATCAGGACGAAGCCGATCGCCACCAGCGCGTACATCACGCCGGACAGCAGGCCCCCGATCAGCACTTCAAAGAAGAAATTCATCGCTCAAGCCTCAATGCGTGGTGCCCAGGTAGGCATCGATCACGTCCTGGTTGGTGCGGACCTCGTCCGGCGTGCCGTCGCCGATCTTCTTGCCGTAGTCGAGCACCACCACGCGGTCGGAGATGTCCATCACCACGCCCATGTCGTGCTCGATCAGGACGATGGTGGTGCCGAACTGGTCGTTCACGTCCAGGATGAAGCGGCACATGTCCTGCTTTTCTTCCACGTTCATGCCGGCCATCGGCTCGTCCAGCAGCAGGATCTCCGGCTCCGCCGCCAGCGCGCGCGCCAGCTCCACCCGCTTCTGCAGGCCGTAGGGCAGGCGCCCGACCGGCGTCTTGCGGATCGCCTGGATCTCCAGGAAGTCGATGATCTCCTCGCAGCGCGCGCGGTGCGCGATCTCCTCGCGCCGCGCCGGGCCCCAGTACAGGGCCTGGAGCAGGAAGTTGGTGCGCATCTTGAGGTTCCGGCCGGTCATGATGTTGTCCAGGACCGACATGCCGCGGAACAGGGCGATGTTCTGGAAGGTGCGCGCGATGCCGGCGCGGGCCGCCGTGTGGCAGTCCATGTTGCGGCGGTGCTCGCCCTTGAGGATGATTTCCCCCTCCTGCGGGCGGTACACGCCGTTGATCACGTTGAGCATCGAGCTCTTGCCGGCGCCGTTGGGGCCGATGATGGCGCGGATCTCGTGCTGGCGCACGTCGAAGGAGATGTTGGTCAGCGCCTTCACGCCGCCGAAGGACAGCGAGATGTTGCGCAGGTCCAGGATGACGGGGCCGATGCGGCGCGACGTGTCGATGGCTTGGGTTTCGTTCATCTGCATGTCAGGCTGCCTTGTGCATGGGCGGGAAGGTGCGCGCTTCGCAGA
>DASRUW010000634.1:0-3961 GCA_035655255.1 Telluria sp.
CGGAGCCGTCGAGGCTCGATTCGTGGGTTGCTACGGTCATGGCGTGCTCCTTCTTATTGATACAAGTCTGTAGTTTAATCCTGCGGCTTGGCCAGGTAGCCAGTCACTTCCAGGTTGAAGCCGGTGGTCATGGACGGCATCTTGCGCGGGCTGGCCAGGATCTTCATCTTGCCCACGCCCAGTTCGCGCAGCACCTGGGCGCCGATGCCGTAGCTGCGCAGGTCCATGCTGGCGGCGCGTCCTTGCGGCCGCGCGGCCGGCTGGTCCAGCGCCTTGAATTGTTCGAACAGCTCGTCGGCCGTCTCGCCGCAATT
Organism: Telluria sp.; assembly: GCA_035655255.1. Classification (GTDB taxonomy): domain Bacteria; phylum Pseudomonadota; class Gammaproteobacteria; order Burkholderiales; family Burkholderiaceae_D; genus Telluria. Next base: position 315 of record DASRUW010000634.1, read on the forward strand.
GAGCAGGACGATGACGCCGCGCTCGGACGCCTTCACCGCCCGCATGGCCGAGGCCATCGACCACGAGTGGGTGGTGGCCTTCGCTTCCAGCAGGTCGAGGATGGAGACCGGCTGGTGCACCCGCACCAGGGTTTCCAGCTCCGGGCGGATGTCGCCGTGGACCATTGCCAGGTGAGCCGCGCCGCTCGGCTTGTCGCGGAACGCGACCAGCTTGAACTCGCCCGCCTCGGTCTGCAGCGACCGCTCGGCCACGCGCTCGACCAGGCTCTCGTTCTGGCTGCGGTAGTGGATCAGGTCCGCGATGGTGCCGATCTTGAGCTGGTGCTCCTCGGCGAACTGCAGCAGGTCCGGCAGGCGGGCCATGGTGCCGTCGTCCTTCATGATCTCGCAGATCACGGCGGCCGGGGTCAGGCCGGCCATGCCGGCCAGGTCGCAGCCCGCCTCGGTGTGGCCGGCGCGCATCAGCACCCCGCCCTTCTGCGCCTTGAGCGGGAAGATGTGGCCCGGCTGGACGATGTGCTCCGGCCGCGCGCCCTTGGCCACGGCGACCTGGATGGTGCGCGCGCGGTCGGCCGCCGAAATGCCGGTGGTGACGCCTTCGGCCGCCTCAATCGAGACGGTGAAATTGGTGCCGAAGGAGGTCCCGTTCCGGGTCGTCATCATCGGCAGCTGCAGCTGGGCGCAGCGTTCCTCGGTCAGGGTCAGGCAGACCAGGCCGCGGGCGTGCTTGACCATGAAATTGATCGCCTCGGCGGTCACGAAATCGGCCGCCATCACGATGTCGCCCTCGTTCTCGCGGTCTTCCTCGTCGACCAGGATGACCATCCGGCCGGCGCGCATTTCCTCGACGATTTCCTGAGTAGTGGCGATAGGCATGAAATTCCTCTGAACAGCTGAATGCGAATCCGCTATTTTAGTCGATTTGGCTTCAGCCAACTTTAAAGTTACGGCCGACAAGGAGCGTACAATAGGCACTTGCTTTCCGTTAAACCTTGCCAAGTAATCAAATCATGACGAAACCGCTTGTCCGTCCCATCGCCTTGGCCGCCATGCTCCTGGCCGTCGCCGGCAGCGCCTCGGCCGCGCTCAACCTCGACGCCAGGATCCCGGTCGGGCCCCAGGTCAAGGTCGGCCACCTGCCCAACGGGCTGACCTACTACATCCAGAAGAACGGCAAGCCGGAGAAGAAGGTGGAGCTGCGCCTGGTCGTGCGCGCCGGCTCCGTGCTGGAGGACGACGACCAGCAGGGCCTGGCGCACCTGACCGAGCACATGGCCTTCAACGGCTCGACCCACTTCAAGAAGCACGAGCTGCTGGACTACCTGCAGTCGATCGGCGTGAAGTTCGGCGCCGACCTGAACGCCTACACCTCGTTCGACGAGACGGTCTACCTGCTGCCCATCCCGACCGACAAGAAGGAAAACCTGGAGCGCGGCCTGACCGTGCTCGAAGACTGGGCCGGCGGCCTGAGTTTCGTCGACGCCGACATCGACAAGGAGCGCGACATCGTCCTGGAAGAAGCGCGCCTGCGCAAAGGTGCCCAGGACCGCATCAATAAGGTGCTGCTGCCCAAGCTGTTCAACGGCTCGCGCTATGCCGAGCGCCTCCCGATCGGCAAGGAAGACATCATCAAGCATTCGCCGCACGACGCGGTCAAGCGCTTCTACCGCGACTGGTACCGGCCGGACCTGATGGCCGTGATCGCGGTGGGCGACCTCGATCCGAAGGAAGTCGAGGCCATGATCCAGGCCCACTTCGGCCAGCTGAAGAATCCAACCCATGAGCGCGCGCGCCTCGACACCCCGGTGCCCAAGCGCTCCGCCTCCGAGGGCCTGGTCATCACGGACAAGGAAGTCCCGAACGACACCCTCCTGATCCGCTACCCCTTCATGGACGCGGTGGACCGCGGCAGCTTCCGCGACTACCGCGAAACCCTGGTCCAGAACCTGTTCGCCCAGATGATCGGCCAGCGCATGACCGAACTGACCCAGCAGCCCAACCCGCCCTTCGTCGCGGGCAGCAGCTCGGTCGGCAAGATGCTGCGCAACTACAAGGCCTTCGGCTCCTTCGCCGTGCTGGGCCACGACGGCGTGCAGCCGGCCATCGACGCCCTGGTGCAGGAGAACGAGCGGGTGCGCCAGTTCGGCTTCACCGCGGCGGAGCTGGAGCGCGCCAAGAAGAACGTCATGCGCAGCTTCGAGCGCATGAAGGCGGAGAACGAGAAGACCGATTCTTCGAGCTATGTGGGCGAGTACATCCGCAACTTCCTCGAGAACGAACCGATTCCCGGCGTCCCGGCGGAATACGAATACGCGCAGGAGCTGGTCCCCGGCATCACGCTGGAAGAGATGAACCGCTTCGCCGCCGCCACCATTCCGGCTGACGCGGCCAAGCTGGTGGTCTTCATCGGCTCGGACAAGGCGGACAAGCAGCCGCCCGCCGGGCCGGCCCTGCTCGCATCCGTCCAGGCGGCGGAGAAGAAGTCCGTCACCGCCCACACCGAAAAAGCCGTCGCCGCGCGCCTGATGGAAAAGCCGCCCAAGGCCGGCAGCATCGCGTCGGAGACCAGCGACGCCGCGCTGGGCATCACCACGCTCACGCTGTCGAACGGCGTCAAGGTGATCCTCAAGCCGACCGACTTCAAGAACGACCAGATCCTGATGGGAGGCTTCCGCTTCGGCGGCCAGAACCTGTTCGGGGACAAGGACATCTACAACGCCCGCTACGCCAACGCCATCGTGGCGACCATGGGCATGGGCGGCTATTCGCCCCTGGACGTGCAGAAGATCCTGGCCGGGAAATCGGCCAACATCCGCCTCGGCATGGGCAACGTGTCCGACAACTTGAGCGGCGCGGCCGGCAGCTCCGACCTCGAAACGCTGCTGCAGTTGGTGCACCTGAGCTTCACCAACGTGCGCCGCGACGACAACCTGTACCAGTCCTTCATTGGCAAGCAACGGGACCTGGCGCGCAACATCATGCTGCAGCCCGAGGCGCAGTTCCGCGACGCGACCATCTCGGCCCTGTACAACGACAATCCGCGCGTGGCGCGCATGCCGCGCCCCGAGGACTTCTCCAAGCTGGATCTGGACCGCGCCGTGGCCGTCTACAAGGACCGCTTCGGCAGCGCCAAGGGCATGACCTTCGTTCTCGTCGGCGCGTTCGATCCGGCCGCCATGAAGCCGCTGGTTGCGACCTACCTGGCCAGCCTGCCGGTGGCGGACATCCCGGTGACGGTGCGCGACTTGAACGTGCGTCCGGTGACCGGTGTGGTGAAGAAGGAAGTGCATGCTGGGACGGAGCAGAAGAGCGTCGTGTCGCTGAACTTCACCGGCCAGGCCGACTGGTCGGAGCAGGAGGACCAGCGCTTCCACGCGATGCTGGAAGTGATGAACATCCGGATCAACGACATCCTGCGCGAAAAGCTCACCCTGATCTATTCGGCCAGCATGCACGGCGTCCTGAGCAAGTACCCGTACGGGAGCTACTCGATCGGCACCGGCCTGCCCTGCGCGCCGGAGAACGTGGACAAGGTGGTCGATGCGCTGATGGGAGAAATCCGCAAACTGCAGGCCGAAGGGCCGGCGCCGGCGGATCTGGAGAAGGTGAAGCAAAACTGGCTGCAAAACCATCGCCGCTCCCTGCGC
>DASRUW010000635.1:0-4037 GCA_035655255.1 Telluria sp.
GGCGCCTCTTCCAGCACCGACTTCTCGTCCGCGCCCGGCTGCTTGACGGCCGAAGCCAGCGCCGCGCCCATCGACTTGAGCGTGGCGATGGTGCCGCGCTGCACTTCCAGCGCTTGGACGGTCCCGCGCACCATCGACATGTTCACGTTCAGCCAGGCCTCGACCGCCTTCAGGTCGGCGATCTTCTTGTCCAGTTCTTCCACCGAGAGGGTGGGCGTGGCCACGGCCGCGAGGTTCACGCCAGGCACGCCCATGCTGCCCCACAGGTTCTTCACGAAGTCCAGGGTGTCGGTGACGACGCCCGCGCCGGGAATGTTCGGCATTTGCGGTTTCAACATGGTGCGCTCTCCGAAACGAGGGGAAGTCCAAGCTTAGCAGGTTATTAATCCGGCTCCTAGCGCCGGCGCACGGTACACTTACGCCCATGTCCATCGTTCCGTTTCCGCGGCGCGTGCTGGTGCTGTGCGCGGCCACGGTTTTCCTGCATCTCGCCGTCATTTCCTGGTTAGGGTCTCATATCGAACCGGTTCGCGCGCGCGCCCCGCGCCTGACGCCGCCGGTCCTGGTGGCCCACCTGCGCGCGCCCGAACCGACGCGGCCGCTTCCCGCGCCGCGGCCTCGGCCGGCGCCCAAGCCGGCCCAGGCCGTCCCCAAACTCAAGCCGGTGCCCCTGCCCGCGCCCCTGAACCTGGACGAGCCGGTCGCCGAAACCCCGGTCGATGTCCTGCCCGCGATCGCGGCCGCGGCCTCCGGTCCCGAGCTTCCTCCGATGCAAGCGGGCGCACCCGCCAAAACGCCGGCCGTACAATCGGTCCCAGGACAGGAGCCGGTGCCCACGGTCCCGCCCGCCGCCACGCCGCAGGAAGCGGCCGCGCCGAGCGGGCCGCGCCGCTTCCGCGCCAGCGTGCCACCTTCGGCCGAGCTTGGCCTCGTGGTCGCGCGGCGCGATGCGGACGGCACCGAGCGCAGCGGCGTCGGCAGCATGGTCTGGCGCGTCAACGGCCATGCCTATCAATTGCAGGTCGACGCAGGCGTCTCGCTGCTGGTCACGCGCGTGAACCTGTTGACGACCACCTCCGCCGGGGAGATCGACGAGGCCGGCATCGCGCCGGTGCGCTTTACGGAAAAGCGCTTCAGCCGCGCGCTGACTGCCACCCATTTCCTGCGCGAGGAGGGCAAGATTTCGTTTTCCGCGTCGGAGCGCAACTTTCCGCTCCAGCCCGGGGCCCAGGACAAGGCCACGCTGCCGTTCCAGTTGGCCGCGATCGCCCGCGCCGATCCGGCCCAGCTGAGCGGCGACATCGACATCCAGGTCGGCGAAGACAAGGATGCGACCGTTTACCGCTTTGTGTCGGCCGGCCAGGAGGAGCTCGACACACCCTTGGGCAAGCTGGCGACCTGGCATCTGGTGCGCCCGCCCAAGCCGGGTTCCTACAATGCGCGGCTGGAAGTGTGGCTGGCGCCGGAACGCGACTGGTATCCTGTGCAGATCCGTAACACGGAAGCCTCGGGTGCGGTGACCACCCAGTCGGTGAGCAAGATTGTGCAGTTGGAAAGGTAAGTCATGCGGTTCAGATTAGCGATGGCGGCAACCCTGTTCGCGGCCCAGGCGGCCCTGGCGGCCGATCACGTGGCGGTCAAGCGCCCAGTCAACCTGCCCGCGTCGGTCGACCTGGATTACAAGATCGACGCGCGCCAGCGCGGCTTCGGCCTGTCCGGCCAGGCCCAGGTGAGCTGGCGCCTCAACGGCGACAAGTACACCCTGACCGAGAACACGCGCGCCGTCCTGCTTGGACGCATCCTGGAGCACCGCAGCGAGGGCGACATCGACGCCTTCGGCATCGCCCCGCGCACCTTCTACGAAAAGCGCTTCCGCAAGGACCCGTGGACCACCACTTTCGACCGCAAGACCAAGTCCATCACCTTCACCGAGTCGAAGGAACGCTACCCGCTCAAGGGCGGGGAGCAGGACCGCTCCACGGCCGCCTGGCAGCTCCTGTCCGTGGCCCGCGCCGCGCCCGACAAGTTCACGCCCGGCTCCGAATGGAGCTTCTTCGTGGCCGGCCGGCGCGACGCGGAAGCCTGGGTGTTCAAGGTCGTGGGCCAGGAGTCGGTGCGCATCGGCAGCGGCGACGTGCTGGCCGTGCACCTGACCAAGGCCCCGCCGCCGGATTCGAAGGACCAGACCGTGGACCTGTGGCTCGCGCCCTCCATGGACTGGCTCCCGGTGCGCCTGCGTTTCACCGACGATAACGGCGATTTTGTCGACCAGGTCCTGGCCAAGTCGACCCGTCGCTGACGCGGTTCGGCCTGTTATACTGGCGCCCCGCGAGCCTTAGCGCCGCGTGTACAGATTGGCAACCGGGGTACGATGATCGACAATTTGGCAGCGGCGGCTTCCGCAGACCCGTTCAGCGCGGATCAGGACCCTGATTCGCTGCAGGCGCACTTCCAGCCCGGCGTCACGCCCGACGAAATCGAGGGCGTGTTCCGCCTCAAGCGCGCCCAGCCCGTCATGCAGGCCTTCACGGCGCTGTTCCACGGCGGCGGCGACGCCGTCACAGTGCGCCTGCTGGTGCTGCGTGAACTGGCATCCGACACCAGCGCGTCCGGCTTCACCCGCGGCGACATCAACACGCGCCTGGCCTACCTCCAGCCTGAAAGCCTGGAAACCGTATTGACGCGCCTGCGCTCGCACGGCCTGCTGGCCTGGGACGCCCAGGCCGGCGTCTACCGCGTCACGCCGATGGCGCGCAACGTGCTCTCCGCCCTCGACACCCTGCTCGCCATGGGCCAGGCCGACGACGAGGCGGAAATGGGCTTCCTGCTGTCCCAGGTGGCCGGCGCCCAGGCCGTGGGCGGCGTCACGGTGGACCAGCTCAAGCACCTGCTCGGGCGCCTGGTGGACCTGACCGAGGAATTCCGCGACGCGATCGCCTCCGGCTCCGAATTCCGCCTGCGCACCTCGCAGGCCAAGTGGCACCTGGCCTGCGACTGGGTCGAGAAGGGCTCCGAGATCCTGCGCGCCATCACCGGCGACGAGAAGGCCGACGCGGCCACGCACAAGGCGGCCCAGGCCATCGGCCGCGCCCAGTCGGCGCTGCTCAACATGCAGGGCATGTTTTCGCGCGCCCTGAACCAGATCGAACGCCAGCGCGTGCACCTGGGCCAGTCCGGCCTGTCGACCACCGACATCAAGCGCTGGCTGCTGGCCCACGAGGACCTGTGCTCCCTGGCCGAAGGCGCGATCGACCGCCCGGTGGTGCCGCTGTTCGTCACGCCGGCCGAAATGATCGACGTGGCCGAGACCGAGTTGCTGGCCGAACGCGCCGGCGCGGCCGGCCCCGGCGGCCTGCCGCAGGGCCAGGACGCCCCGACCACCGTCAACGAAGTGACCGCGACCCAGGTCGAACTGGATACCTGGCTCGCGCGCCTGTCGGACTTCGCCAACATCGGCGTGTTCCCCGCCGTCGGCGAGGAAGCGCCAAAGGCGGTGCCGATCCAGGACTCGCTGCTGCCGGCCAGCTTCGCCGTGGCCTCCTACCGCGCCTCGCTGCTGCCGCTGCTGGGCGACGCGGCCGAGGCCAGCCTGCAAGGCGCCACCGCCGAACTGGCGCGCCTGCCCATCCAACTGGCGGTCGAGGACGAACTCGTGCAGCTCGACGATCCGCACGTCGCTCGCGTGTCCCGCGCCACCCTCTCCATCGATCCAGAAAGCGCCAAGCCGAATGAATGACGACGCCCAAATCCTGATCGCGCGGCTGCTGACGCATCAGACCCTGCGCCGCGACGACAAACTGGTCAAGCGCGTGCTCTCCGACGAGCAGTTCCGCGCCGAAGTGGACAAGCGCCTGCTGGAATCGGGCATGAAGCTGCTCGATAACGTGTATGCCGACCACGTCACGCTGGCGCTGCACCGCGCCGTGGAGCCGAAGATCTTCGGCGCGCGCGACATCTGGCAGAACAATAACTTCGGCCTCACCCGCGACGGCGTGGCCCTGCTGGTGGTGCTGTGGGCGCAGATCATCCTGCCCAAG
>DASRUW010000636.1:0-9652 GCA_035655255.1 Telluria sp.
AGCTTCGTGCGCAACCTGGCGCCCGATTCGAGCGACCTGGCCTTGTCCGAGGCGATCATCGTGATGGCCCACAAGCTGGACCTGATGGTGGTGGCCGAAGGGGTGGAGACGGTGCAGCAGCGCGACCTCCTGATCGGCGCCGGCTGCGACTACGGGCAGGGCTTCCTGTTCGCCAAGCCGATGCCGGCCGAGGAGTTCGACCAGCTGCTGCAGGGCCAGGCCAAGCCGAAGGCCGCCTGACGGCGGGAGCCTACAGCCCGCGCGCGGCCAGGCGCGCGCGCAGGGCGATGGCGTGGCGGTGGCGCGCGCGCAGGCGCGGGCTGGTGGCCAACACGCCCAGGGTCTGTCCGATCACCATCACCACGCCCAGCACCGGCAGCACCAGCATCAGCCCCGCCACCCCGGCCAGCGCGCCGCCGATGAAGATCATCAGGACCGTCACCAGCGGATGCACGCGCAGGCTGCGCCCGAGCGTGAGCGGCATGAACACGAAGTCGTCCAGGAGGCGCGCCAGCACGAACACGCCGATCGCGCTGTAGGCCACCATCGGTTCGGCCGGCGCGTCGGTCGAGGCCACCACCACCACCAGCACGCAGCCGACGATCGAGCCGACGAAGGGCACCCAGGCCAGCAGCGCCGAGATCAGGCCGAGCAGCATCGGCTGCGACACCCCGATCACCCACAAGCCCAGGCCCAGCACCGCCGTGTCGAGCAGGGTGAGCTTGAACAGGCCCTCGAAATAGCGGCGCGCGGTCTGGTCCACCTCGTGCAGCAGGAACAGGGTCTTCTCGAAGAAGGCATTGGGCACGCCGCGCGCCAGGAAGCGCTTGAAGCGCCCGCCGTCGCGCAGGAAGAAGAAGGTGAGGAAGGGCGCCAGCAGGAGCGACGGCAGCCAGGCCACGGCCGACACCAGGATGCCCGCCAGGTGCTTCTGCACGAAGCTGTCGGTGAAGGCGGTGAAGCGGGTGTCGACGATCTTGGCCAGGTGGATCTGGTGCGCCAGCGGGAAGCGCTCCTCGAGCGCGCGCATGCTGCCGCGCACGAAGCCGATGCCGCCGGCGGCGTAGCGCGCCACCGTGTCCTGCCACGGCTCGCCCGGCGCGTCGGTCCAGGCGAACGCGGCCACCACGCACAGCGCCAGCACGGCGAAGAAGCCGCCGCCCACCGCCAGCGCCGCCGTGTCCTGGGCGAAGCCGGCGCGGATCAAGCGCTGGGTCGGCGCCAGCAGCACGTAGTACAGGACGATGGCCAGGATGAAGGGAATGGTCAGCCACAGCACGTGGCCGGCCAGGGCCACCAGCACGCAGGTGGCCAGGACGATCCCGGCCCAGACGAAGGGCCCGCTGCGCTCGCCCGTCATAAGGCCTCGATCTGCGGCCGCCCGCTCATCCAGTCGCGCAGGCGCTGGCCGATGTGGCGCGCCAGGGCCAGCGAGATCTTGTAGCCGATCACGGCGTCCGTATCGAGCAGGCCCATGAAGTCGGCGCGGAAGAACACCGCCATCTCGGACGGCTCGATGGCGCGCGCCTGGGCGTTGCGCGGCGAGTTGTCGAGCAGGGCCATGTCGCCGAAGAAGGCGCCCGGCCCCAGCTCCGTCACCACCTCGGTGTCGCCCGCGTACACGCGCGAGATCGAGACCCGCCCGGCCAGGATCAGGTACAGGGCCTGCCCTTCCTCGCCCTCGTCGAACACGACTTCGCCCGGCAGGTAGCGGCGCTCGTGCAGGAGGCGGTCGATTGAGCGCAGCTCCAGCGGCGTGAGGCTGGAAAACAGCGACGAATTTTTGAGCCGGTGCATGCGCGGCGACAGCGCCGGCGTTTTCAGGAAGCCGAAGATCAAGTCCATTCCCCTTCAATGTCCAGACATTATCCGACAAAAAATAGGGTGAAAAATGCTCCAAAAATAACAACATCTGCTATATTGTTTCTCCGTGGAAACTTCGATTGGGCGGACATGATCGACGTACGGACCTTCATGCTGGTGCTGGCGATCGGAAACATCGGCCTCGCCTTGCTCATTGCCGGCTACGCCCGCGGCATCCGCGCCGACCCGGCCATCACCCTGTGGCAGTGGGCCAAGCTGGTGCAGGGCGCCGGCCACGCCCTCGGCTTTGCCCGCGCCGGCGGCAGCCCCATCCTGCTGGACATGGCGGCCAATACCCTGCTGGTCGGCGGGATCGCGCTCGAGGTGGGCGGCTACGCCACCCTGCTGCGGGTGAAGCACTGGGCCGGGGTGCTGGCCCCGGTCACGATTTTGGAGCTCCTGCTCATGCACAGCGCGCGCCTGGCCGGCGCCGGGCCGAGCGAGATGGTGGCCCTGGTCTCCGGCTCCATCGCCGTGCTGACCGGGATGACGGCCTACCTGCTCCTGTGGCGCTCGCGCGACGGCAGCCTGCTGCAGCGGGTGATCGGCTGGAACGACGCCGCCTTTTTCGTCGTGATCGCCATGCGCGCCTACGCCGCCGCCGTGCACGGCGGTTTCGGCGTGTTCAACCCGGGCATGCTGCAGACCGTCACCTATGTCACCGGCTACGTGGTGCTGGTGGTGAACGGCTTCGGCTTCCTGCTGCTGTGCAAGGAGCAGGACGACCATAAGCTGGAGCAGCTGGCCACCACCGACGCCCTCACGGGCCTGCTGAACCGGCGCGCCTTCTTCGTGCGTACCGAGCAGGCGCGCATGCTGGCCGCGCGCCAGCACCAGAGCCTGGCCCTCATGATGTTCGACCTCGACCACTTCAAGCACCTGAACGACCGCTTCGGCCACGCCACCGGCGACGAGGCCCTGTGCCTGTTCGCGCGCACCGCCCAGGACGTGCTGCGCGAGCACGACATCCTCGGGCGCATCGGCGGCGAGGAATTCGCCCTGTGCATGCCCAACACGACCCTGGACGGCGCCCTGCACGCGGCCGAGCGCGTGCGCCAGACGGTGGCGGAGGCGCCCCTGCTCACGGACGGCAACCAGTACCGGCTGACGGTCTCGATCGGGGTGGTGATGGTGGAGCCGCACGAGCCGATCAACGCGGCCCTGGCGCGCGCCGACCACGCCCTGTACGCGGCCAAGAGCGCGGGGCGCAACCAGGTGTTCTGCTGAGCGGAAAAAGCAAAAGGGCCCGACATGGCGTCGGGCCCTTTCAGGTGTTGGCGGAGCGGACGGGGCTCGAACCCGCGACCCCCGGCGTGACAGGCCGGTATTCTAACCAACTGAACTACCGCTCCAATACTGCGAAATCGGCATCGATGAAATCGGCGCTGCTGGTGGGTGCTGAGAGGCTCGAACTCCCGACCTACGCCTTGTAAGGGCGCCGCTCTACCAACTGAGCTAAGCACCCGCTTACCCCGATTCCACCCGCGCTTGCGGTTGCTGCAGCGCGAAGAGGCCGAATCATATCCTATTCCTTTCCAGGTGCGCAAGGGCTTCGGCGAAAATTGTTCGGCCGCGCCCGGGCCGCGCTATCATGTGGCGAGCCTTTCCCACCCCATCGGGAGCCCCCTTGAACCCGCCCCGCACCCCGCGCGAGCTGCTGCTGCACCTGTTCCAGCAGGCCGTGGCCGCCGCCGATCCGCTGGCCGTGATCGCGCCCTACCTGCCGGCCCCGCCGCGCGGGCGCACCATCGTGATCGGCGCCGGCAAGGCCTCGGCGCGCATGGCCGAGGGCGTCGAGCGCGCCTGGACCGGACCGCTCGAGGGCCTGGTCGTGACCCGCTACGGCCACGGCGCCGCCACCCGCCGGATCGAGGTGGTCGAAGCCGGCCATCCGGTGCCGGACGAGGCGAGCGAAGTGGCGGCCCAGCGCATGCTGGCGCTGGTGCGCGGCCTCACGGCCGACGACCTGGTGCTGTGCCTGATGTCGGGCGGCGGCTCGGCCCTCCTGTCCCTGCCCGCGCCCGGTCTCAGCGCCGCCGACAAGCGCGACATCCACCGCCAGCTGCTGCGCTGCGGCGCCCCGATCGGCGCCATCAACACCGTGCGCCGCCACCTGTCCGCCGTCAAGGGCGGGCGCCTGGCCCTGGCCTGCCATCCGGCGCGGGTGCTGACCCTGGTGGTGTCGGACGTGCCGGACGACGACCCGGCCGTGGTCGCCTCCGGCCCGACCCTTCCCGACGGCAGCACCCCGGCCGACGCGCGCGCCGTGCTGGAACGCTACGCCATCCGCGTGCCGCCGGCCGTGCGGCGCGTGCTGGACGACCCGGCCCTGGCCGCCCCGCGCCCGGACGACCCGCGCCTGCGCGGCAATGCCGTGCACCTGATCGCCACCGCCCAGACCGCGCTGGACGCCGCCGCCGCGGCCGCGCGCGCCTGCGGCTGCACGCCGCTCGTGCTGTCCTCCAGCATGGAAGGCGAGGCGCGCGAGGTGGCCCAGGTGCACGCGGCCATCGCGCGCCAGATCGCGCGCCACGGCCAGCCGGCCGCGCCGCCCGCCGTGCTCCTGTCCGGCGGCGAGACCAGCGTCACCCTGCGCGGCAGCGGGCGCGGCGGACGCAACACGGAATTCCTGCTGGCCCTGGGCCTGGCCCTGCAGGGCATGCCCGGGGTGCACGCCCTGGCCTGCGACACCGACGGCATCGACGGCAGCGAGGACAACGCCGGCGCCCTGCTCGGCCCGGACAGCCTGGCGCGCGCGCGCCTGGACGCGCGCGACCTGCTCGCCAACAACGACAGCTACAGCTTCTTCGAGGACCTCGGCGACCTCGTCATCACGGGCCCGACCCGCACCAATGTCAACGATTTCCGGGCCGTCTACATCACCGCCTGAGGCGGCCAACACTGTTGTTTGTTGCGCAAACGCCCATGGCAAAGCTTGCAATTGCCCGGGGCGACGTCGACAATGACGGCCAAAAACCGACAAGAAGTCACTGGGAAACAGGCGGAGACAGCCCCTCAAGTCCATTCACCTTCTAGGAAAGAACCAATGATCAACAAGCGCCCCATGCTGGTGGCCCTGGCCGCCGCGCTGCCGATGAGCAGCGTGTTCGCCCAGGCCGTGGAAGCCCCCGTGCTGCAGTCCGTCACCGTGACCGCCCAGCGCCGCGTCGAGAACATCAAGGAAGTGCCGGTCTCCGTCAGCCTCATCAAGGACGAGAAGCTGGACGTGCTCAATTCCGGCGGCCAGGACATCCGCGTGCTGGCCGGCAAAGTGCCGAGCCTGAACGTCGAATCCTCCAACGGCCGCACCTTCCCGCGCTTTTACATCCGCGGCTACGGCAACACCGACTTCACGATCTTCGCCTCCCAGCCCGTGTCCCTGATCTATGACGACGTGGTGCTGGAGAACCCGATCCTGAAGGGCTTCCCGATGTTCGACCTGGACGGCATCGAGGTGCTGCGCGGCCCGCAGGGCACCCTGTTCGGCCGCAACACCCCGGCCGGCGTGGTCAAGTTCGCCTCCGCCCGTCCGAAGCTCAACAAGATGGACGGCTACGTGAACGGTTCCTGGGCCAGCTACAACACGGTGAACGTGGAAGGCGCCGTCAACGTCCCGCTGTCGGGCGAATGGGCAATGCGCGCCTCCACCTTGCGCCAGCACCGCGACAACTGGGTCGACAACGTCTACACCCACCAGAACGACGCCCTGGAAGGCTACAACGAGCACGCCGAGCGCGTGCAGTTCCTGTACCAGCCCTCGGCCACGTTCAACGCCCTGTTCGGCCTGCACCAGCGCCATACCACGGGCAGCGCGCGCCTGTTCCGCGCCAACATCATCAAGAAGGGCACCAACGATTTCGTCGACACCTTCGACAAGTCGATCCTCGACACCAACAGCCCGAACTACCAGCACCTGGACAGCAACGGCGCCAATGCCCGCCTGACCTGGGACCTGGGCGACGTCAAGCTGTACTCGATCACCGGCTACGAAGCCGTGGGCGACTACTTCAGCCGCGGCGACATCGACGGCGGCCACGTGGGCGGCCCCGGCGTGGTGCCGTTCCAGGTCGAGACCGGCGGCGGCCTGACCGACCTGCAGCAGTGGTCGCAGGAGCTGCGCGTCGAGTCCAAGGCGGAAGGCCCGATGAACTGGCAGGCCGGCCTGTACTACTTCAACGAAGACGCGCAAGGCTTCCAGGACAACTTCAACAGCGCCACCGGCGGGCGCACCTCGCACCTGGCCTCGCGCCAGAAGAACACCGCCTGGGCGGCGTTCGGCTCGGTGACCTACAACATCTCCGACGTGTGGAACGTGCGCGGCGGCCTGCGCTACACCAACGACAAGAAGGACTTCAACACCGTCTCCGCCATCAACGTGGTGCAGGTGGCCCCGACCGGCGCCAGCGAAAGCGCCTCCAAGGTCAACTGGGACCTGTCGACCACCTACCGCCTGAACAAGGACGTGAACCTGTTCGGCCGCATCGCCACCGGCTTCCGCGCCCCGTCGATCGCCGCCGCCAGCGCCGCGGTGCCGGTGACCGTGGCCGATTCCGAGACCATCGTCAGCTACGAAGGCGGCATCAAGGCCGACCTGTTCAACCGCCGCGCGCGCGCCTCGGTCTCGCTGTACGACTTCGAGGTGAAGAACCAGCAGCTGACCGTGGTGGGCGGCAACTCCAACGTCACGCGCCTGATCAACGCCGCCAAGTCGCTCGGCCGCGGCGTCGAATTCGACTTCGAAGGCTATGTGATGCCGGCCCTGCGCGTGTCGGTGGGCGGCAGCTACAACTTCACCGAGATCAAGGATCCGTCCCTGTCGGTGAACAAGTGCGGCCAGTGCACCATCACCGACCCGCTCAACAGCGCCGGCCGGGTCGTCATCGACGGCAACCCGCTGCCGCAGGCGCCGAAGGTCTCGCTCAACGCCACCGCCAAGTACACCTGGCAGGTGGGCGACGGTGAGATGTTCGTGTTCACCGACTGGTCCTACCGCAGCAAGATCAACTTCTTCCTGTACGAATCGAAGGAGTTCACCGGCAAGCCCCTGACGGAAGGCGGCCTGCGGATCGGCTACAACTGGGCCGAGGGCAACCGCGAGGTGGCCTTCTACGGCCGCAACATCACCAACCAGATCCGCATCACGGGCGGCATCGACTTCAACAACCTGACCGGCTTCATCAACGAGCCGCGCATCTGGGGCGTGCAGTTCAAGGCCGCGTTCTAAGCGCCGCCTGAGCTGAGCACCGGGGACCGGCCACTGGCCCGTCCCCGGTTTTTTATGAGATACTGTACAAATAAACAGTATCTCATGTCCGTCCGAAAAATCATCCACTGCGATTGCGACTGCTTCTACGCCTCGGTCGAGATGCGCGACAACCCGGCCCTGCGCGGGGTGCCGCTGGCCGTGGGCGGGCGGGCCGACCAGCGCGGCGTGGTCGCCACCTGCAACTACGAGGCGCGCCGCTACGGCGTGCATTCGGCCATGCCCACCGCCCAGGCCCTGAAGCTGTGCCCGGACCTGGTGGTGCTGCCGCCGGCGATGGAGAAGTACCGCATCGCTTCGCGCCAGATCATGGACATCTACCGCAGCTACACCGAGCTGGTCGAGCCCCTGTCCCTGGACGAAGCCTACCTCGACGTGTCCGCCTCCACCCACTGCAAGGGCAGCGCGACCCTGATCGCGCAGGAGATCCGGGCCCGGATCCACGCCAGCGTCGGCATCACCGCCTCGGCCGGCGTCGGCCCCAACAAGTTCGTGGCCAAGATCGCGAGCGACTGGAACAAGCCGGACGGCCTGTTCCTGGTGCGCCCCGGGGAAGTGGACGCCTTCGTCGCCGCCCTGCCGGTCAAGAAGCTGTGGGGCGTGGGCAAGGTCACGGCGGCCAAGCTGAACCAGCTGGGGGTGGACACCTGCCACGACCTGCGCAGCTGGACCATCGCCGAGCTGGAGCGCCATTTCGGCAGCTTCGGCGCGCGCCTGCACGAGCTGTGCCGCGGCATCGATCACCGTCCCGTGTCCAATGTGCGCGAGCGCAAGTCGGTGAGCGTGGAAGAGACCTACACGCCCGACGTGCCGGACCTGCCGGCCTGCGCGGCCCTGCTGCCCGAGCTGTTCGTCAGCCTGGGCGCGCGCATCGAGCGCGCCAACGCGGCCAGCCAGGTCCACAAGCTGTACGTGAAGATCCGGTTCGCGGATTTTCGCCACACCACGGTCGAATGCGCGGGCGCCGCGCCCGACCTCGCCGTCTACCTGCGCCTGCTGGAAACGGGCTGGCGCCGCGGCGCGCGGCCGGTGCGCCTGCTTGGCCTGGGCGTGCGCCTGAACGAGGCGGCGCCCGCCGATCAACTGAGCCTGTTCGCGGACGAGCGCGTGTAAAATACCGTTCCCCGCGAATCAGGCACCTCCTTGAAAGTCTTGTATGTGGTTTAAGAATCTCCAGATCTACCGCCTTCCCGCCCCCTGGGCCTGCACTCCCGAACAACTCGAAGACGCCCTGAAGCCGTTCAGCTTCGCGCCCGCCAGCAGCAACGAACTGCTGCGCCAGGGCTGGGATTGTCCGCGTGGCAACGGCCATCTGGTGCATACCGTGAACAAGCAGATGCTGATCGTGCTCGGCACGGAGAAGAAGCTGCTGCCGTCCTCCGTCATCAACCAGGTGGCCAAGGCGCGCGCCGCCGAGCTGGAGGAGCAGCAGGGCTTCCCGCCGGGGAAGAAGGCGATGCGCGATTTGAAGGAGCGCGTGGCCGAGGAACTGCTGCCGCGCGCGTTCTCGATCCGCTCCAACACCTTCTGCTGGATCGATCCGGTCAACGGCTGGCTGGTGGTGGACGCGGCCAGCGCGTCCAAGGCGGACGACGTGATCAAGCACCTGCTGCGCGCGGTGGACCGCATGCCGCTGCAGTCGCTGCGCGTGCAGCGCTCGCCGGTGACGGTGATGACGTCCTGGCTGGAGCTGGACGAGGCGCCCCATGGCTTCACGGTCGACATGGACACGGAGCTGCGCGCCACCGGCGAATCCAAGGCCGCGGTGCGCTACGTGAAGCACACGCTGGACCCGGACGACATCGCGCGCCACATCAAGCAGGGCAAGCAGTGCACGCGCCTGGCGATGACGTGGAACGAGAAGATCTCCTTCGTGCTGACCGAGCAGCTGGCGATCAAGAGCGTGAAGGCGCTGGACGTGATGAAGGAAAACGACGCCGTCACCCGCGACGAGGCCGAGCGTTTCGACAACGACATGATGCTGATGACGGGCGAACTGTCCCAGCTGCTGAAGGACATGGTCGAGGCCCTGGGCGGCGAAGCAGCCGCCTGATCGTCATCCCCGCGTAGGCGGGGATCGATGACCCTACGCGCGGCCGGCAAAGCGTGTTCTGGTCACGCGGGCCGTCGTGGGCTCCCGCCTGTGCGGGAGCGACGTCACAGGGTCTGGAACACCCCGGCCGCCCGGTTCTTCTGCACGTTATCCCACGCGAACACCTGCCCGTTCATGGCCACGTACACGCCGGCCGGCAGGGTTTGCGCCACCCCCACCGCGACGCCCAGGTTGAACAGGGCATCCGAGTTGGCGATTTCATAAGGAATCATCGCGCCCGTCAGCACGATGGTCTTGCCCAGCGCTGCCGCGCCCAGCACGGCCGCCGTTTCGCGCATGGTGTCGGTGCCGTGGATGATCACGATGGCCGGCTCCGGCGCCGCCTGGCAGGCGGCCAGCACACGCTGGCGGTCCGCGTCCTGCATGTCGAGCGAATCGAGCAGGGGCAGCACGTCGAGCGCCACCGGCACCGT
>DASRUW010000637.1:0-4297 GCA_035655255.1 Telluria sp.
CTGGGCTGCCACGGGCGCGTGGTGGTCTCGGGCATCGGCAAGTCCGGCCACATCGGCCGCAAGATCGCCGCGACCCTGGCCTCGACCGGCACCCCCGCCATGTTCGTGCATCCGGCCGAAGCCCTGCACGGCGACCTGGGCATGATCACGGCGCAGGACGCCGTGATCGCGATATCGTATTCCGGCGAGGCAAGCGAGCTGCTCGCCATCGTCCCCATCATCAAGCGCATGGGGACGCACCTCATCGCCATGACGGGCAATCCGAATTCGAGCCTGGCCAAGCTGTCGGACATCCACCTGGACGTCGCGGTGGACAAGGAGGCCTGCCCCCTCAACCTGGCGCCGACCGCCTCCACCACCGTCACGCTGGCGCTGGGCGACGCGCTGGCCGTGGCCCTGCTGGACGCGCGCGGCTTCCGCGAGGAAGACTTCGCGCGCTCCCACCCGGGCGGCGCGCTGGGCCGCCGCCTGCTGACCCATGTGCGCGACATCATGCGCAGCGGTGCGGCCGTGCCGAAGGTGACCGCCGACGCGCGCCTGCCGGACGCGCTGCTGGAGATCACGCAAAAGGGGATGGGCATGACCGCCGTGGTCGACGCGGAGGACCGACCGATCGGCGTCTTCACGGACGGCGACCTGCGCCGCCTGATCGAGAAGGTCCAGGACTTCGGCAAGGTGGTGATGCGCGACGTGATGCACGCCAACCCGCGCCGCATCGACGCGGACCGGCTGGCGGTGGACGCCGTGGCCGTGATGGAGGAATTCCGGATCAACCAGATGCTCGTGGTGGACGCGGACGACAAGCTGGTCGGCGCGCTGCACATCCACGACCTCACCCGCGCGAAAGTGATCTGATGATGCAACCGACCGAAAGCTTCGTGCGCGCCTCCAAGGTGAAGGTCATGATCTTCGACGTGGACGGCGTGCTCACCGACGGCACCCTGACCTACGACGCCGATGGCGAAGTGACCAAGACCTTCTACGTGCTGGACGGCCTGGGCATCCAGATGCTGAACAAGACCGGCGTGAAGACCGCCATCATCAGCGCACGTAATTCGCCGATCGTCGTCAAGCGCGCCAAGGACCTGGGCATCCACTACGTCCACCAGGGCATGCACGACAAGCGGGTGGCGCTGGCCACGCTGCTGCAGGAAACGGGTGTGACGGCGGAGGACTGTGGCTACATCGGCGACGACGTGATCGACCTTCCGCTGCTGCTGCGCGTCGGCTTCGCCGTGACCGTGCCGACCGGGCACGCCGAGGTGCAGCATCGCGCCCACTACGTCACGCGCGCGCCCGGCGGGCGCGGCGCCGTGCGCGAAGTGTGCGACATGATCATGCGCGCCCAGGGCACCTACGAATCGGTGCTGGCCCAGTACTTCGGCTGAGGGAAGGTCCATGGCCGACGGTCACCACAAACGTGTTGCGCACCGCTGGCGCCTCGGCCTGGCGCTCGGCCTGGGCGGCGTGCTGGCGCTGGGCAGCTTCTATCTGCTGCAGCTGATGAACGTGGCCGACATGGACCTGCAGGCCCAGGCGCACCGCAACGAGCCGGACTACATCGTCGAGAAGTTCAGCTTCGTGCGCATGACGCCGGAGGGCAAGCCGCGCTACATCATCGCCGGCGCCAAGATGACGCATCGCCCGAGCGACGACACGGCCGTCATCGAGCAGCCCTATGTGCAGAACCTCTCGGACGACAAGCCGCCGCTGACCGTGCGCGCGAAACAGGCGCACCTGGACAACGCGACCGGCATGGTGGACCTGCTGGGCGGCGTGCACGTGGAACGCGCGCCGGCCGCCAATGCGGCCCACCTCACCATGGACACGCCCTCGCTGAAGATCGATACCGACGGCGAGGCGATGGAGACCGATCAGCCGGTCGATATCGTCCTGGGAACGAATACGCTGACCGGCGTGGGCATGCGTGCCAATAACGCGACCGGTCACCTGGACATTTTCCATCAAGGGAAGCTGGTCTACGGCCCGCCCCGGAAATAAGGAACAACATCGATGACAACAGCACGCAAGGCATGGCTGGCACTGGCCCTGGCGTTCGCCGCGGCGGCCGCGCATGGCGAACGCGCCGACTCTCTCCAGAAGGTGGTGGTGCAGGCCGATCACGTCGGCGCGAACTTCGTGGACGGCTCGGCCGAACTGACCGGCAATGTCGTGCTCACGCGCGGCACCCTGATCCTGAAGGCGGCGCGCGCCGTCATGCGTGAGGACGATCAGGGCTACAAGTTCGCGACCTTCTTCGCCGCCCCCGGCGGCAAGGCCACCTTCCGCCAGAAGCGCGACGGCGGCCCCGACCTGTGGTCCGAAGGCGAGGCCGAGCGCATCGAATACGACGGCAAGAACGAAGTGGTCAAGCTGTTCTCGAAGGCCCGTGTCGCTTCCCTGACCGGCACGCGCGTGACGCAGCAGGCGGAAGGACCGTTCATCTCGTACGACAGCCGGCGCGAGGACGTCAAGGTGTTCAACACGGCGGACGGCACCAGCAAGGCGGGCGGCGGGCGCGTCACGCTGATCTACGATAACCATCCGAAGACGCCGCCAGCCGCGGAGCAGGGCAAGAAATGACGGAGACGACGAGCTGCAACAGCCGCCTCGTGGTGCGCGGCCTGCAGAAGACCTACGGCAAACGCATGGTCGTGCAGGACGTGTCGCTGGAAGTCGATTGCGGGGAGGTGGTGGGCCTACTGGGCCCGAACGGGGCCGGCAAGACCACCTCGTTCTACATGATCGTGGGCCTGGTGCCGTCGGACGCCGGCTCCATCGAGATCGGCGGCACCGACGTGTCCTCGATGCCGATCCACCGCCGCGCCACGCTTGGCCTATCCTATCTGCCGCAGGAAGCGTCCGTGTTCCGCAAGCTCACGGTGGAGGAGAACATCCGCGCCGTGCTCGAACTGCAGCGCGTGGACGGCAAGCCGCTGGCGAAAAGCGAGATCGACACGCGCCTGGACACCCTGCTGGCGGAACTGCAGATTGAGAAGCTGCGCGAGAACCAGGCCCTGTCGCTGTCCGGCGGCGAACGGCGCCGGGTGGAGATCGCGCGCGCCCTGGCCACCAATCCGCGCTTCGTGCTGCTGGACGAACCGTTCGCCGGCGTCGACCCGATCGCGGTGATCGAAATCCAACGGATCGTGCGCTTCCTCAAGGAGCGCGGCATCGGCGTGCTCATTACCGACCATAATGTGCGCGAGACCCTTGGCATTTGCGATCGCGCCTATATCATCAACCAGGGCGCGGTGCTCGCTTCCGGCCGGCCCGACGATATCATCGCCGACGAATCCGTGCGGCGCGTGTACCTGGGCGAACACTTCCGGATGTAAGCCGGTCACATGAAACAGAGCCTGCAACTTCGCACGTCGCAGCATCTCGCGCTGACGCCGCAGCTGCAGCAGTCGATCCGCCTGCTGCAGCTGTCCACGCTCGAACTGCATCAGGAGATCGAACAGATCCTGATCGACAATCCGCTGCTGGAGCGCCTGGACGATCCGCTCGACCAGTCGGTGCGCTTGCTGGCCGACGGCGCGATCGCTTCCACCCCGTCCGCCGAGGCGCCGCAGGCCACCGCGGAGAATACCGCCGAAACGCCGCAGGAAACCCAGGAAAGCGTCGACGAACCGACCATCGCCGAAGGCGTGGACACGGACGAGTGGGGCGAGGGTGCGCGTTCCCGCGAAGGCGAGGACGAGGACGGCCGCCCCCAGCTGGAGGCCTCCGCCACCACCTTGCGTGAACACCTGCTCGAACAGATGCGCCTGACCGTGCACGAGCCGCGCGACCGGGCCCTGACGGAGCTGCTGATCGACGACCTCGACGAGAACGGCTACCTGGAAGAGACGCTGGAGGACATCCACGCCCGCATCCCGCCCGAGCTGGACGTGGAAATCGAGGAGCTGCGCACCGCCCTGGCCCTGCTGCAGAGCTTCGAGCCGGCCGGCGTGGGGGCGCGCTGCGCCGCCGAATGCCTGGCCCTGCAGATCAAGCGCCTGCCGGGCGTGGCCATGGTGACCCGGCGCATGGCCCTGCGCATCGTCGAGCAGCACCTGGCCTGGTTCGCCCAGCGCGACTTCAACAAGCTCAAGAAAGCGCTGGACTGCGACGACGAGGACTTGCGCGAGGCGCAGGCCGTGATCCGCCAGTGCAATCCGCATCCCGGCGCGGCCTTCGGTTCGGGCGCATCCGATTATGTAGTGCCCGATGTAATCGTGCGCCGTGGGAAAAACGGCTGGACCGTCTCCCTGAACCCGGACGTGATGCCCAAGCTGCGCGTGAACCAGATGTA
>DASRUW010000638.1:0-7435 GCA_035655255.1 Telluria sp.
GTGTCTCGTGTAATTCATTGAATTTTACATTTGGCCGTGTTCGGCAAAGGAGTGCACCTGCGGGCCTGCCACCACGAAATGATCGAGCACCCGGACGTCCACCAGGGCCAGCGCCTGCAGGAGGGCGCGGGTCAGCAGGAGGTCCGATTCGCTGGGCTCGGCCACGCCGGACGGGTGGTTGTGGGCGAGCATGATGGCGGCGGCGTTGTAGGCGAGGGCGGCCTTGACCACCTCGCGCGGGTAGACGCTGGTGTGGGTGAGGGTGCCGCGAAACAATTCGTCGCAGGCCAGCAGCCGGTTCTTCACGTCCAGGAACAGCACCAGGAAGGATTCGTGGCGCTGCCCGGACAGGCGCAGCCGCAGGTAATCCTTGACCAGATCGGGCGCCCCCAGCGCTTGCCCGGCCTGCAACTGTTCGCCCACGGCGCGCCGGGCCAGCTCCAGCACGGCCTGCAGCTGGGCGTACTTGGCCAGGCCCAGGCCGGGCAGGGCGCAGAACTCGCGCCGGGGCGCGCCGAACAGGCCGCCGAGCGAGCCGAAATGCCCCAGCAGCTCGCGCGCCAGGGCGACCGCGTCCTTGCCCGGCAGGCCGACCCGCAGGAACACGGCCAGCAGCTCGGCGTCCGACAAGGCCGAGGCGCCCGCGGCGAGCAGGCGCTCGCGCGGTCGCAGATCCTTCGGCCAGTCGCTGATGCTCATGCCGCCCCCGTGGCGCTTGGCTTACAATAGCGGTTTGCACGTCTCCTGCTCGGCCACAACCATGTCCAACGTCGTCACCGCGTCCTCTTACCTCACCCTGCATTATCGGCTCGCCGGGGCGGATGGTTCTGATATCGTCACTACCTTCGGCGGAAATCCCGCCACCCTGATGCTGGGCCAGGGCCAGCTGGCGCCGGCGCTGGAAGAACTGCTGCTGGGCCTGCCGGAAGGCACGCACCAGACCTTCCAGCTGACGCCCGAGCAGGGCTTCGGTCCGCGCAACCCGGAGCTGATCCAGGCCGTCTCGCGCGCGACGCTGGACGAGAACTCGGACCCCGAAGCAGGCTACGAGATCGGCGACCTGATCGAATTCGCGGCCCCCAGCGGTGGCCGCTTCGCCGGCGTGCTGCGCGAACTGCGCGAAGACGCCGCCATTTTCGATTTCAACCATCCCTTGGCCGGGCAGCCGCTCGTGTTCGAGGTCAAGCTCATTTCGGTGCTCTGAATGAACAACGACATCCTGCTGGCCCAGCCGCGCGGCTTTTGCGCCGGGGTCGACCGCGCCATCGAGATCGTGGAGCGCGCCCTGACCCAGTTCGGCGCGCCGATCTACGTGCGCCACGAAATCGTCCATAACGCCTACGTGGTCGAGGACCTCAAGGCCAAGGGCGCGATCTTCATCGAGGAGCTGGACGACGTCCCGGCCGGCAGCACCCTGGTGTTCTCGGCCCACGGCGTGTCCAAGGCGGTGCGCGCGGAAGCCGAGGCGCGCGGCCTGTCCATCTTCGACGCCACCTGCCCGCTGGTGACCAAGGTGCACGTGGAAGTGGCCAAGATGCGCAAGCATGGCTGCGAGATCATCATGATCGGCCACCATGGCCACCCGGAAGTGGAAGGCACCATGGGCCAGGCCGAGGAGGGCATGCACCTGGTCGAGACGGTCGAGGACGTGGCGCGCCTGGCGGTGCGTAATCCCGACCTGCTGGCCTACGTGTCCCAGACCACCCTGTCGGTGGACGACACGGCCGACATCATCGCCGCCCTCAAGGCGCGCTTCCCGGCCATCATCGAGCCGAAGAAGGGCGACATCTGCTACGCCACCACCAACCGCCAGGAAGCCGTGAAGTTCATGGCGCCCCAGGTGGACGTGGTGATCGTGGTCGGCAGCCCGAACAGCTCCAACTCGAACCGCCTGCGCGAGGTGGCGCAAAAGCGCGGTACCCCGGCCTACATGGTGGACAACGCGACCCAGATCGATCCGGCTTGGCTGGACGGCGCCAAGCGCATCGGCGTCACGGCGGGCGCCTCGGCGCCGGAAGTGCTGGTCCAGGCCGTCATTACCCGCCTGAAGGAAATGGGCGCGCAGAGCGTGCGCACCCTGGACGGGGTGGAGGAGAACGTGACCTTTCCCCTGCCAAAAGGTCTGGATACCGGCAAATCCGCAACGGTTTGATATGCATGTTTGCCCGATCGCAGAACATAATTCGGGCCAGCCGGCATTTTCCGATATTCCTTTTTTCAAAAGCTCGCTAGAATTGCTGCGCTCGTGAAGCGGCACCGCGGAGGCCCCAGCCGGGGCAATCCAGGTGCCGTTTTGTTCATGGAGGTACACACATTCGATGGATACGTTCATCCAACAGATCATCAACGGCCTGGTGCTGGGCAGCATGTACGCACTGGTCGCGCTCGGCTACACCATGGTGTATGGCGTCCTTAACCTGATCAACTTCGCGCACGGCGACGTGCTGATGGTCGGCGCCATGGTCGGCCTGTCGATCCTGAAGATCCTCGACAGCGCCGCGCCCGGCCTGCCCGGCTATGTGCAACTGGCGGTCGCCATCCTCGGCGCCATCCCCGTGTGCATGATCGTCAACATCATCATCGAGCGGGTGGCCTACCGCCGCCTGCGCAACGCGCCCCGCCTGGCGCCCCTGATCACGGCGATCGGCGTGTCGATCCTGCTGCAGACCTTCGCCATGATGATCTGGGGCCGCAGCCCGCTGCCGTTCCCGCAACTGTTGTCGAGCGATCCGGTGTTTATCGGCGGCGCCGTCATCTCGCCGACCCAGATCCTGCTGCTGGTGCTGGCCACCGTCTCGATGGGCGGGCTCGTGTTCCTGGTCGAGCGCACCAAGCTGGGCCGCGCCATGCGGGCCACTTCCGAGAACCCGCGCATCGCCGGCCTGATGGGCATCGACGCCAACAAGATCATCGTCGCCACCTTCGGCATCGGCGCCGCGCTGGCGGCCGTGGCCGGGGTGATGTGGGGCGCCAACTACTCCTCCGTGCAATTCGCGATGGGCTTCGTGCCCGGCCTCAAGGCCTTCTCGGCCGCGGTGCTGGGCGGGATCGGCAACATCTACGGCGCCATGATCGGCGGCATCGTGCTCGGCCTGATCGAGAGCCTGGGCGCCGGCTACATCGGCGACCTGACCGGCGGCTTCTTCGGCAGTAATTACCAGGACATCTTTGCCTTCATCGTCCTGATCGTGGTGCTCACCATCCGCCCCTCCGGCATCATGGGCGAGCGCGTGGCGGACCGGGCGTAAGGAGAACCGCACATGCTCAAATTCGACCTGCAGCAGCATCCGCGCGCGACCTGGACCAGCCTGGCCGTCGTCGTGGCCCTGCTGCTCGCGTTCCCGTTCTTCGCGGCGAACTACGGCAACTCCTGGGTGCGCATCATCGACATGGCGCTCCTGTACATCATGCTGGCGCTGGGCCTCAATATCGTGGTCGGCTTCGCCGGCCTGCTGGACCTGGGCTACATCGCCTTCTTCGCCGTCGGCGCCTACCTGGCCGGCCTGTTCGCTTCGCCCCAGTTCGCGGCGCTGCTCGACTCCTTCGTGAACAACTACCCGGCGCTGGGCGACTTCCTCGTGCGCCTGTTCGGCGAGGAGATCCGCACCAACGGCATCCACCTGTCGGTGTGGGTGATCGTGCCGCTGGCGGCCCTGGTGGCCGGACTGGCGGGCGCGGTGCTCGGCGCGCCTACCCTGAAGCTGCGCGGCGACTACCTGGCCATCGTGACCCTCGGCTTCGGCGAGATCATCCGCATCTTCATGAACAACCTGAACGAGCCGGTCAACTTCACCAACGGCCCGCAGGGCATCAACCTGATCGACCCGGTGCGCATCTTCGGCGTGTCGCTGGGGGGCGAGGAGGGCGGCATCGTGCACATCGGCTCCTACGCCATGCCGTCGGTGAACGCCTACTACTTCCTGTTCCTGCTGCTGTGCATGGTGATCGTGTTCGTGACGACGCGCCTGCAGCATTCGCGCTTGGGCCGCGCCTGGGTGGCCATCCGCGAGGACGAGATCGCGGCCAAGGCCATGGGCATCAACACCCGCAACATCAAGCTGCTGGCGTTCTCGATGGGCGCGTCCTTCGGCGGCGTGGCGGGCGCCATGTTCGCCGCCTTCCAGGGCTTCGTCTCGCCCGAATCGTTCTCGCTGATGGAGTCGATCGCCGTGCTGGCCATGGTGGTGCTGGGCGGGATCGGGCACATCCCCGGCGTGATCCTGGGCGGCGTGCTGCTGGCGGCGCTGCCGGAAGTGCTGCGCCACGTGGTCGAGCCGCTCCAGATGACGCTGTTCGGCAAGGTCCTGATCGAGGCCGAGGTGCTGCGCCAGCTGCTGTACGGCCTGGCGATGGTGCTCATCATGCTGAACCGCCCGGCCGGCCTGTGGCCCGCGCCCAAGCACGAGGACCGTCCGGACGCGGACCGCAACGAAGACATGAGCGACGTGCCGGCCGAAACCGGCGCGCGCACCGCGTGAGGGCGACATGAGCGACCAAGTCATGCTGAACATCTCCGGCGTCAACAAGCGCTTCGGCGGCCTGCAGGCCCTGACCGACGTCGGCATCAAGATCATGCAGGGCCAGATCTATGGCCTGATCGGGCCGAACGGCGCCGGCAAGACCACCTTCTTCAATGTCATCACCGGCCTGTACCAGCCGGACACGGGCAGCTTCGAGCTGGCCGGCAAACCGTATTCGCCGTCCGCGCCGCACGCCGTGGCCAAGGCCGGCATCGCGCGCACCTTCCAGAACATCCGCCTGTTCGGCGAGATGACAGCGCTGGAAAACGTCATGGTCGGGCGCCACGTGCGCACCCGCCAGGGCGTGTTCGGCGCCATCTTCCGCCACCAGGCGGCGCGCACGGAGGAGCAGGCGATCCGCGCGCGGGCGCAGGAGCTCCTGGACTTCGTCGGCATCGGCGCCTTCGCCAAGCGCACCGCCAAGTTCCTGTCCTACGGCGACCAGCGCCGCCTGGAGATCGCGCGCGCCCTGGCCACCGACCCGCAGCTGCTGGCGCTGGACGAGCCGGCGGCCGGCATGAATGCGACCGAAAAGCTGGCCCTGCGCGAGCTGCTCGTCAAAATCAAGGCCGAGGGCCGCACCGTGCTCCTGATCGAGCACGACGTGAAGCTGATGATGGGCCTGTGCGACCGCATCTCCGTGCTCGAATACGGCAAGCTGATCGCGGAAGGCCTGCCGTCCGAGATCCAGAAGAACCCGGCCGTGATCGAGGCCTACCTCGGAGGGGCGCACTGATGAGCGAGAACATCCTCAAGATCGCCGGCCTCAAGGTGGCCTACGGCGGCATCAAGGCTGTCAAGGGCATCGACCTGGAGGTCAACCGCGGCGAGCTGGTGACCCTGATCGGCGCCAACGGCGCGGGCAAGACCACCACGCTCAAGGCCATCACCGGCACCCTGCCGTCCGGGAAGGTGGAAGGCACCATCAGCTACAAGGGCCAGCCGATGGGCAACGTGAAGTCCTATCAGCTGGTCGAGAAGAAGCTGGCCATGGTGCCGGAAGGGCGGGGCGTGTTCACCCGCATGACCATCCGCGAGAACCTCCTGATGGGCGCCTACACGCGCGGCGACAACGCGGCCATCGAGGCGGACATCGAGAAGTGGTACGCGGTGTTCCCGCGCCTGAAGGAGCGTTCCGAGCAGCTGGCCGGCACCCTGTCCGGGGGCGAGCAGCAGATGCTGGCGATGGCGCGCGCCCTGATGTGCCATCCGGAGCTGCTGCTGCTGGACGAACCGTCGATGGGGCTGGCGCCGATCATGGTGGAGAAGATCTTCGACGTGATCCGCGACGTGTCCAGGCAGGGCATCACGATCCTGCTGGTGGAGCAGAACGCCAAGCTGGCGCTGCAGGCCGCGCACCGCGGCTATGTGATGGACTCGGGCGCCGTCATCATGAGCGGCAACGCCGACGACATGCTGCACGATCCGCGCGTGAAGGCGGCCTACCTGGGCGAAGACGCCTAGCCGTCATTTCGCGCTCAAAAGGAAAAAGGGGCAGAACCTTGCGGTCCTGCCCCTTCGTCTTTCTACTACCAGAGGGATTACTTCTTGACCGTGGCCTTCGGTGCGGCGGCTTTCTGGGCAGCGGCGCCGAACTGGTTCACGGCGTTGTTCACGTTCGACTCGAACGCTTCGACCGCTTGCTTGGTGGTCTTGGCGATCTGCTCGTAGCCGGCGTTGGCGTTGCCCAGCGAGGCCTTGAAGGCGGCGACGATATTCTCGGTGCCGGCCGGGGCGTTCTTGGTCACTTCATCGACCAGGGCGACAACCTTGCGGTTGGTCTCGGCGAACTGCTCTTCGGCGGCCTTGGTGAACTCGGCCTGGGTGGAGGCGGTGATCGATGCGACCTGGCGGCTGTACGACAGGGCCTTCTCGGCGGTCGGCTGGGCCTGGGCGGCGGTCAGGGAGAAGAACTCCTGGGCGTCTTTCGCGGCCAGCAGCTGGCGCGCGGTGGCGGACGATTCTTCCAGGGTCGCCTTGGCGGCGTTCAGGTTCAGGTCGACCAGCTTTTCAACGCCTTCGAAGGCCTTGCTCGTCAACGAGGACAGCAGGGCGAACTGGGCGTCGAAGTTGGCTTTGGTCGCATTCGAGAACTGCTCGGGGATGGCAAACATGGGCTTCTCCAAAATTAATTGATGACGGGTTGTGCATCGCAACAAGGCGCATTCTACCGACTTGCTCGGGCAAGTCAAGCACTTTTTGTGCGGCGCACCATAATTTCCTAAGTTCTTGTTTTAGAAAGGAAATGTCAGCATGCCGAGTCGTCCAGTATTGCCGATTACCAGGGCCGAGACCTTGATAAATCTCAAGTCAATATTGATGCGTCGCGGAAAAACGATTGCGGTAAAATCGGGGTCCGACCCGGATTTTGGACCCGCAATGAACTCTTCAGTCGAACTGGTGGACGCCGCCATTACATCGCGCCGCTCGATCCGCGCCTTTCTGCCCAAGCCGGTGGCGCGCGCGGATATCGAACGCATCCTGGAGGTGAGCGCGCGCGCGCCCTCGGGCACCAACATCCAGCCCTGGAAAGTCTACGTGCTGACCGGCGCGGCCAAGGAGCGGCTGTCCGAGGCCATCCTGGCGGTGCACAACGATCCGGAGCTGTCGCGCCAGCACACGGAGGAGTACGCCTACTACCCGCGCCAGTGGACCTCGCCCTACATCGAGCGCCGCCGCAAGGTCGGCTGGGACCTCTACACCCTGCTGGGCATCACGCGCGAGAACAAGGCCGGCATGCACCACCAGCACGGACGCAACTACCGCTTCTTCGACGCGCCGGTCGGGATGATCTTCACCATCGACCGCATCCTGGAGCAGGGCTCCTGGCTCGACTACGGCATGTTCCTGGAAAACATCATGGTCGCGGCCCGCGCCCGCGGCCTGGACACCTGCCCGCAGGCCGCTTTCACCCC
>DASRUW010000639.1:0-2095 GCA_035655255.1 Telluria sp.
TTGAACGGCCCCGGCCTGAAGCGCTCGGAGCTGGTGAACTACATCGCGGACGCGCAGAAGGCGTCGACCCTGGTGATGCGCGGCCTGACCAGCGCGGCCCACCTGGTCAACAGCTTCAAGCAGGTGGCGGTGGACCGCACCACCGAGCAGCGGCGCGGCTTCAACCTGCAGCAGGTATGCCAGGAGATCATTGCCACGATGATGAACCGGGTGCGGGCGGCGGGCCACAGCATCGAGCTGGACGTCTCGGACGTGGTGGCGATGGACAGCTACCCCGGCCCGTTCGGCCAGGTGATCACCAACTTCATCAACAACGCCCTGCTGCACGCCTTCGACGGCCGCCAGAACGGGTGCATGCGGCTCACCGGCCGCATGCACGCCGAGGGCCGCGTGCTGGTCGAATTCCGCGACGACGGCGGGGGCATCCCGCCCGAGCACCTGGGCCGCATCTTCGACCCCTTCTTCACCACCAAGCTGGGTCAAGGCGGCAGCGGCCTGGGACTGTCCATCAGCTACAATATCGTCACTTCTTTGCTGGGTGGACAGATCAGCGTGAACAGCGGCGCCGACGGCACCTGTTTCACCCTCGACCTGCCCCTGACCGCGCCCGAGCACGACCCGGCCGAACCTGCGACCATCTACTGAAGTGAGCACCACCGAAGACAATCCCTGCCTCGCGTGCGGGGCCTGCTGCATGTCCTATCGCGTCTCGTTCTACTGGGCCGAGGCCGAGGAGCGCGGCATTCCGCCCGCGCTGACCGAACGCGTCACCCCGCTCTACTCCTGCATGGCCGGCACCCACGCCAGATCGCCGCGCTGCGCCGCGCTCGAACAAGGTCCGGACGGCGCGGTCGCCTGCAGCATCTACGAGCAGCGCCCCGCGCCCTGCCGGGAGGTGGAGCCCGGCGACCAGAAATGCGCAGCGGCGCGCGCCCGCCATGGGCTCGCGCCGCTGTTTCTCACACCGTCAGGGCTCCCGGACGGTACAGGTTTGCGTACTTGAGGCCGAAGTACAGGATGAAGGCGTAGCACGCGGCCGGCACCACGAACGACGGCTGCAGCCCGGCGCTGTCGGCCACCACGCCCTGCAGGAAGGGGACCAGCGCCCCGCCCACGATGGCCATGCACAGCACGCCCGAGCCCTGGCCCGTGCGCTTGCCCAGGCGGTGCAGCGCCATGCTGAAGATGGTCGGGAACATGATCGAGTTGAACAGGCCCACGGACAGCAGCGACCACATGGCCAGTTTGCCGCTGCCGGTCACCGCCACCAGCACCAGCGCGATCACGCAGGCGGCATTGAAGGCCAGCGTCTTGCCCGGGCTGACCCGGCGCATCACGGCGAAGCCGATGAAGCGGCCGATCATGGCGCCGCCCCAGTAGTAGCTCACGTAATGCGCCGCTTCCGACGGCGGCAGGCCGGCGATGCGCGCTTCGCCCATGTAGTTGATCAGGAAGCTGCCGATGCTGACTTCCCCGCCGACGTAGAGGAAAATGCCGATCGCGCCCAGCACCAGGTGGCGGTGCTTCAGGAGCGGCTTGTCCTCGCCCTCGGCGGCGGCGTCCTCGTGGTTGATGGCCGGCAGGCGCGCGGCCGCGAACAGCATCGCGAGCACCAGCAACGCCATGGCCAGGCCCAGGTACGGGCCCTGCACCGATGCCGCTTCATGCATGCGGTACGCCGCCTGCTCCGCCGCCGGCAGGGCCGCGATCTCCTTGGCGCCCAGCGCCGCGCCGCCCAGGATCAGGATCCCGCCCAGGGTCGGCGCAATCGTCGTGCCCAGCGAATTGAAGGCCTGCGTGAGCGTCAGGCGGCTCGAGGCCGTGGCCGGGTCGCCCAGCACCGTCACGTACGGATTGGCCGCCACCTGCAGCACCGTGATGCCGGCGGCCAGCACGAAGAAGGCCAGCAGGAACAGGCCGTAGCCGACCGTGGAGGCGGGATAGAACAGCGCGCAGCCGAGGGCGGCGATGCCCAGGCCCGCCACCGCGCCCATCTGGTAGCCGATGCGCTTGATCAGCGCGCCGGCCGGCAGCGACACGACGAAGTAGGCGCCGAAGAAGCAGAACTGCACCAGCATCGCCTGCACGTAGGTCA
>DASRUW010000640.1:0-4318 GCA_035655255.1 Telluria sp.
GAGCGCGGGGCGGAGCCGGCCGCCGGGCCATGGGTGGAAGCGGACTACATCTACCCTTTCCAGGCCCACGCCTGCATGGAGCCGATGAACTGCATCGCGCATTTCCAGGGCGGCCGCGCCGACGTTTGGGCCGGCTGCCAGAACCCGGGCAGCTGGCGCGACCAGGCTGCGGCGGTGTTCGGGCTCGCGCCGGACCAGGTCGTGATCCACCCACAGTTCTCGGGCGGAGGCTTCGGCCGCCGTTCCGCCGCCGATGTCGCCATCGAAGCGCTGCGCATCTCGCAGGCGGCCGGCAACCGGCCGGTCAAGGTCGTCTGGACGCGCGAGGACGACCTGCGGCACGACCAGTTCCATCCTTACGCGCACAGCCGCCTGCGCGCCCGGCTGGCCCCCAACGGACAGTTGCTTAGCTTCCAGCACGACGAGGCCCGTTCCTACTTCGGCAACTTCAGGAACGAGATTCCCTGGTTCGGCTACGACAGCGCGCACCTGCGCTACCGCTTCGCCAACGCCCACAGCGCCAGCCCGCTGCAAGGTGGCGCCTGGCGCGCCGTGGTCGCCAACCACTGGGCCTTTGCTCAGGAATGCTTCATCGACGAACTGGCGCATGAGACCGGGCGCGACCCGGTGGCTTTTCGGCTCGACCTGCTGGCCAGCGGCGCCGACCAGCCGGCCGGCGAGCGTTACAAGGTCAGCCAGCGCCGCCTGCGCGGCGTGATCGAGCTGGCGGCGCGCGCCGCCGGCTGGGACGGCACAGCGCGCGCTCCCGGGCGCGGGCGCGGCTTCGTGGCCTATCCCTACATGCACGGCGACAGCTACTGCGCGCTGGTGCTGGACGTCACGGTGGCCGGCGCGCGCCTGACGATCGAACGCATCGTGGTGGCGGTCGATTGTGGCCTGGTGATCAACCCGTCCGGTGCGCGCCAGCAGATCGAAGGCGGGATCCTGTGGAGCCTGAGCGCCGCGCTGCATGGCGGCGTGGTGCTGGCCAACGGCGCGGTGCGCAACTCGAATTTCTCGGATACGCCGGTGATCCGCATGCACGAAGCGCCGCGCCGGCTCGAGATCCACTTCGTCGAGCGCGGCGCCGACGCCCCGACCGGTCTTGGCGAACTGTCGCCGCCGGTGCTGGCGCCGGCCTTGTGCAATGCCATTCATGCTGCCACCGGCAAACGCATCCGGCAGCTGCCGATCGACCTGACCAGCCGCTGAGAGCCGCCGGTAGCGTGGCGAAATGCAGTACCATGATCAGACCGACAACGCTGAGTGGAGGCAGTGCAATGGCATCCGGAAAGATCCTGGTAGCGCAAGGGGGCGGCCCGACCGCCGTGATCAACCAGTCCCTGGTCGGCGTCGCGCTGGAGGCGCGGCGCTTCCGCGAAGTGACCAAGGTCTACGGCGCGCTGCACGGGGTGCGCGGCATCATCGACGAGGAGTTCGTCGACCTCACCCAGGAAACCAGCCATAACCTGGAGCTGGTGGCCGGCACCCCCTCGTCGGCCCTCGGCTCGACCCGCGACAAGCCGGACCTGAAGTACTGCCACGAGATCTTCAACGTCCTGCGCGCGCACGAGATCGAGCACTTCTTCTACATCGGCGGCAACGATTCGTCCGACACGGTGCGCATCGTCAGCGAGGAGGCGCGCAAGGCCAACTACAAGCTGCGCTGCATCCACATCCCCAAGACCATCGACAACGACCTGGTCGGCAACGACCACACGCCGGGCTTTCCGTCCGCTGCCCGCTTCGTGGCCCAGGCCTTCGCCGGCGCGAACCTGGACAACGCTGCGCTGCCGGGCGTGTACGTGGGGGTCGTGATGGGGCGCCACGCGGGCTTCCTGACCGCCGCCTCGGCCCTCGGCAAGAAGTTCCCGGACGACGGGCCGCACCTGATCTACCTGCCCGAGCGCGTGTTCGAGATCGAGCGCTTCCTGGCCGACGTGAAGGCCACCTACGAGCGCTATGGCCGCTGCGTGATCGCGGTCTCGGAAGGCATCCACGACGCCAGCGGCGCGCCCATCGCCACCCTGCTGGCCAAGGAAATCGAGAAGGACGCGCACGGCAACGTGCAGTTATCCGGCACCGGCGCGCTGGCCGACCTCCTGTGCGACGAGATCAAGTCCAAGCTCGGCATCAAGCGCGTGCGCGGCGACACCTTCGGCTACCTGCAGCGCTCCTTCATCGGCTGCGTGTCGGACGTGGACCAGCGCGAGGCGCGCGAAGTGGGCGAGAAGGCGGTGCAGTGGGCCATGTGGGGGGAGCGCAACGGCTCGGTGGCGATCCGCCGCACCGGCTTCTATTCGGTCGACTACGACCTGCTGCCGCTGGAGGCGGTGGCGGGCAAGACGCGCACGATGGAGGACGAATTCATCACCGCCAGCGGCACCGACGTCACCGACGCCTTCCGCCTGTACCTGCGCCCCTTGCTGGGTTCGGGGATGCCGGACGCCTACCGCCTGCGCCACAACCCCGTCGCCAAGGTGCTGCGCGCGGACTCCGCCTGACGCGGTTGCGGCAACCGCAAATAGCCGCCGTCACCCCCGCGCAGGCGGGGGCCCATGGTGCTGTGAGCAGCGACCGGCGGTTGCCGCGGACCGCCAATGGCAAGGGTTCCCGCTCCCGCGGAAACGACTTCAGACGACGACCGTCTGCGGCTGGTCGTCGGTGCGGGCGCGGATTTCGCCGATGCGGTAGACGGTCTCGCCGGCGGCCTTGAGCTGGGCTTCGGCGGTATCCGCCACGTCCGCGCCAACGATCACGCACATGCCGATGCCGCAGTTGAACACGCGGTGCATCTCGGCGTCGGCCACGCCGCCGTGCTGCTGCAGCCACTGGAACAGCGGCGGCAGCGGCCAGGCCTTCTGGTCCAGCACGCAGGTCAGGTTCTCGGCCAGCACGCGCGGGATGTTCTCAACCAGGCCGCCGCCGGTGATGTGGACCATGCCCTTCACTTCCAGCGTTTCCATCAGCGCCAGCAGGGGCTTGACGTAGATGCGGGTCGGCTCCATCAGCACGTCGGCCAGCTTGCGGCCGTGGAAGTCGGCGTTCAGGTCCGGCTTGGCCACTTCGATGATCTTGCGCACCAGCGAATAGCCGTTCGAGTGCGCGCCCGACGAGGCCAGGCCCAGCACCACGTCGCCCGGGCGGATCTTGGTGCCGTCGATGATCCTGGATTTTTCGACCGCGCCGACGGCGAAGCCGGCCAGGTCGTACTCGCCGTCCGGATACATGCTCGGCATCTCGGCCGTTTCGCCGCCGATCAGGGCGCAGCCGGCCTGCTCGCAGCCCTTGGCGATGCCGCCCACGACCTGGGTCGCCGTGGCCACGTCCAGCTTGCCGCAGGCGAAGTAGTCGAGGAAGAACAGCGGCTCGGCGCCCTGCACCAGGATGTCGTTCACGCTCATGGCCACCAGGTCGATGCCGACCGTGTCGTGCTTGTTCAGCTCGAAGGCCAGCTTGAGCTTGGTGCCCACGCCGTCGGTGCCGGACACCAGGACCGGTTCCTTGAACTTCTTGCTGACTTCGAACAGCGCGCCGAAGCCGCCGATGCCGGCCAGGACGCCTTCGCGCATGGTGCGCTTGGCCATGGGTTTGATCGCTTCGACCAGGGCGTCGCCGGCGTCGATGTCGACACCCGCGTCCCGGTAGGAGAGGGAAACATTGGAAGGTTGGCTCATGGTATTTGGCAGCAGAGGCGGTAAAATAGAAGGCGGTCGACCCAGCGAGTCAATCCGCTATTTTATCAAACCAGCCCCCTTTTACACCGAATTAGCACGACATGCCCCTACTTTCCACGCCCGAGCAGAAGCAAACCGCGTTCTGGATCGCTCTCTGGCTGGGCCTGGTGGTGCTGCTGTACGCGCTGGGGCCGGTGCTCACCCCCTTCATTGCCGCCGCCATCCTGGCCTACGCCCTGAACGGCGCGGTGGATTACCTGGCGGCGCGCCGCATCGGCCGCTTTCCCTTCCCGCGCTCGCTGGCCGTGGCCCTGGTCATGCTGCTGTTCCTGGCCGCGGCCGGCGCCCTGGTCCTGATCGTGGTGCCGGTGCTGCAGAAGGAGCTGCCGCTGCTGCAGGCCCAGATCCCCGCCTTCCTGGTCAAGCTGGACGCGGCCGTGTCGCCGCGCCTGGAAGCGCTGGGCGTGCACGTCCGGCTCGATGGCGGCGGCCTGCGCGCGCTGCTCACCCAGCAGGTGGCCACCAGCGGCGACCAGATCTGGTCCACCCTGCTCGCCTCGGCCCGGATCGGCGGCTCGGCCCTCCTGTCCTGGCTGGCCCAGCTGGTGCTGATTCCGGTGGTGCTGTTCTACCTGCTGCTC
>DASRUW010000641.1:0-9710 GCA_035655255.1 Telluria sp.
CGACGTGCGTGCGCTGGCCAGCTACCTGGACCAGCCGCAGCTCCCGCTGCGCAGTGTGCGCGACCTGTTCCTCGAGACCTTCACGGGAGATGCGCCATGAAGCGGCTGTTGGCGGCAAGCGTGTTGGCGGCGGGCGCCGCCTGGGCCGGTGATCCACCGGTGGTGATCCGCGGCGCGGTGCCAGATGTGGCCACGCGCGCCGCCGTCCTGGCGCGCGCGCAAGCCCTGTACGGCGCCGGGCGGGTGGCCGACCAGATGACCGTGGGCGCCGCGGGGGTTCCACCAGGCTGGCCGGCCGCCGTGCAAAAACTCCTGCCGGACGAAATAAGGTTCGTCATCCATGGCCAGTTGAAGGTGGAAGGCCGCACCGTCTCGATCCAGGGCGAGGTGGCGAACGATGTCCAGCATCGCCAGCTTATAGCTCGGCTGACCGAGGCGTTGGACGGCAGTTTCACCTTGCGCGATGGCCTGCGCAGCGGCGCGCCCGAACAGGCGGTGCTCGACGCGGCGCTCGCCGACCGCATCATCGAATTCGAAACCGGCAAGGCGGCGCTGACGCCTTCCGGCCAGGCCATCCTGGACCAGATGGCCGAGGCGCTGCGCAAAGTCGGCGGCAAGCGGGTCGAGGTGATCGGCCACACCGACAATGCCGGCAGCCGCAGCGCCAACCTCGGTCTGAGCCTGGCGCGCGCGGAAGCCGTGCGCAGCTACCTGGCGGGGAAGGGCATCGCGCCGGACCGCGTCGCCGTGGCGGGCGCCGGGCCGGACCGCCCGGTGGCCGATAACGCCACCGCAGACGGCCGCGCGCGCAACCGCCGCATCGAGTTCCGTGTGCTGCCCTGATCAGGGCAAGGTAATCGTCAACGTGGGCGGCGGGGCTGGCATGCGCACGAGCTGCTGGTGGCCGTTCACGACGGCCGCGGTCTGCCGGGCCAGCGCGTAGTGCAAGGCGGCGAAGGCGGACAGCGACGCCATTCCGAATACCGCCGCCATGAGCCGGAGCGCGCGGTCCGAACCGAGGCGGTTGCTCACATTGTCGGGCCGCCCCGCATGCGGCGCGAAGGAACGTGTCCGGCCGCGCATGCGGGCAATTTCCTCGCCGAGCCGCGCGCGCAGACAGGTCAGGCGCTCGGCGCCGTCCACCGCGTAGCGGCCCTGAAAGCCGAGCAGCAGGCATACGTGGAACACCTCGAGCACCTGCAGCTTGGCCGCGCCGCGGGCGCGCAGTTGTTCGAGCTTGTCGAAGAAGTGTTCGCCCGCCAGCTGGTCGCCGAACAGACGCAGTTGGAGAGGATGCTTCTCCCACCGGTCGCGGATGCCGAAGGCGGAGCGCAGCACCGTCTCGTCGGCGGCGGCGCAGAAGGCATAGCGCGCCAGCTCGGCGTCGTCTTGCGGAATGCCCGCTTCGCGTGCCCTGGCCTCGACCTCGCCCAGGAAGTGCAGCAGCTGCGCGTCGAAGGCCGAACCATCCTGCGGTGTGCTGCCGCTGCGAAGCAGGAAGAGCGCGTAGAAGCCGTCGGTCATCAGGTCCAGCAGGGTGGGCGCGGCGGCGTGCACCGCGTCGAGCAGGGAAGGCTGGCGCCGGTCGATCCGCGCAGTCATGGCATGGGCTCCTTCGACATCAAAGAGCTTTCAGCATCGCTTATTCCACGCGGCAAATGCTTGCGTTCTCACAACTTCTGCATTTCCGCGCTGGCAATAATGACCTCTCGGAAATTCGTGAACGGAGACCGACATGAAGCTGATTCGATTGGCGGCCGGGCTGGCGGCCGCCGCCCTCGTAAGCGCATGCGCGACCCAGGCGGACCGTACGTCGCTCCATCCACCGCTCCCGCTGGAGGTCGCGCTCGGGAACGCCGATGCCGCGGTGCGCGCCGGCCAGACCGAGCAAGCCGTCACCATCCTGCAGGCCGCGGCGCGCG
Organism: Telluria sp.; assembly: GCA_035655255.1. Classification (GTDB taxonomy): domain Bacteria; phylum Pseudomonadota; class Gammaproteobacteria; order Burkholderiales; family Burkholderiaceae_D; genus Telluria. The sequence continues at coordinate 1,923 of DASRUW010000641.1, forward strand.
AGCACCCGGCCGACAAGGCGCCGCTGCTGCGCATCGCCCAGATGCGTTACGACCGCGGCGAGTACGGCGACGCGATCGTGCAGGCGCAGGCGGCCCTGCAGCGCGAGCCGGACAACCTGCTGGCGCACAGCATCGTCGCCGTCAGCGGCTTGCGCGTCGCGAGCAAGGCGCTCTCCGATCTGGCCAGCCGCAACAACCTGACCGGCACCGTGCGCAACGAAGCCGAGGACCTGGCCAGGATGCTGCGCACCAGTCTTGGCGAGGAGGCCCTGGTCGGCACCGGTGCGCGCAAGCCGCAGGCGCCGGCACAGCCGGTCCATCGCAAGTCCGCAACCGGCGAACGGACGGTCCGTTCTTCTTCCGCGTCCGATCCGTTCGGCGCCCTCAAATGACAGGAGCAAGCATGGCGAACAAGGAAAGCGTGCAAAAACGGCTGCAGCGGGTGCGCCCGCCGCGGGTCCAGATGACCTACGACGTCGAAATCGGCGACGCGGTCGAGAACAAGGAACTGCCCTTCGTCGTCGGAGTGATCGGGGACTTCGGCGTGGATCCGGTGGCCGGACGCAAGCGCCTGAAGGAGCGCGGCTTCGTGAACGTGGACGGCGCGAATTTCGACGAGGTGCTGGAAGGTGTGGCGCCGGCCGCTTCGTTTCGCGTTCCCGACCATCTGCGTGGGGAGGGCGGCGAGCTCGCCGTGGACCTGCAATTTCGCTCGATGGAGGATTTTCGTCCCGAGTCGATCGTGCGCCAGGTGGCGCCGCTGCGCCGCCTGCTCGATGCGCGCACCAAGCTGGCCGACCTGCGCAACAAACTGGCCGGGAACGACAAGCTCGAAGACCTGCTGGCCGAGGTGCTGGCCAATTCGGAACAGCTCGAACATCTGCGCCAATCCGCTTCGAAACAGGAGGAATGATGTCCGCCATTCTCGCTACCGCCGCCGAACCGGGGCTGCTGGACCAGATCGTCGAACAAAGCCGGGTCGCACGCTCGCCCGGCGAGCATGAACGGGCGCGCGACATCATTTCGGAACTGGTGAGGCAGGTGACCGAGGGTAGCGTGCTGGTCGCCCCGAACCTGTCGGCCACCATCGACGCACGCGTGTCCGAGATCGACCGCGCCATTTCCGCCCAGCTGTCGGCCATCATGCACGCGCCGGAGTTCCAACGCCTGGAGCGCAGCTGGACCGGGCTCCGCTACCTGGTCACGGCCAGCGCCGGCGCACAGCATGTCCAGGTGCGCATGCTGAACGCGACCAAGCGCGAACTGGTCAAGGATTTCCAGTCCGCACTGGAGTTCGATCAGAGCGCCATCTTCAAGAAGGTCTACGAGGAGGAATTCGGTACCTTCGGCGGGGCGCCCTACGGCGCCCTGATCGGCGACTACGAGATCACGCGCCAGCCGGAGGACATGTATTTCATCGAGCAGATGTCCCACGTGGCGGCCGCATCGCACGCGCCGTTCGTGACGTCCGCCTCGCCGGAGCTGTTCGGGATCGACAGCTTCACCGACCTGGGCAAACCGCGCGACCTCGCCAAGGTGTTCGACACCATCGAATACGCCAAGTGGAAGGGATTTCGCGAGTCCGAGGACGCACGTTACGTCGGCCTCACCCTGCCGCGCTTCCTGGGACGGCTGCCGTACGACCCGGCCAGCGGGACCACCGTCGAGGGTTTCAGCTTCGTCGAGGACGTGGACGGCAGCGATCACGGAAAGTACCTGTGGTGCAACGCCGCCTATGCCTTCGGTGCGCGGCTGACGCATGCCTTCGACCAGTTCGGATGGTGCGCCGCGATCCGCGGGGTGGAGGGCGGCGGGTTGGTGGACGACCTGCCGACCCACACCTTCAAGACCGACGAGGGCGAGGTGGCGCTCAAATGTCCGACCGAGCTTGCGGTCACGGACCGGCGCGAGAAGGAACTGTCCGATCTCGGTTTCATCCCGCTCGTGCACTGCAAGAACACGGCCTATGCGGCCTTCTTCGGCGCGCAGTCCGCGCAGAAGGCGCGCAAGTACACCAGCGAGGCGGCCAATGCCAACGCGGTGCTGTCAAGCCAGCTGCAATACATCTTCGCCGTCTCGCGCGTGGCGCACTACATGAAGGCGATGATGCGCGATAAGGTCGGCAGCTTTGCGTCGGCGTCCAGCGTCGAGGATTTCCTGAACCGCTGGATCATGAAGTACGTGCTCCTGGACGACAACGCCAGCCAGGAGCAAAAGGCGCAGTTCCCGCTGCGCGAAGCGAGCGTGCAGGTGTCCGAGGTGCCGGGGCGGCCCGGCGTGTACCGCGCCGTCTCCTTTCTGCGCCCGCACTTCCAGCTCGACGAATTGTCCGTGTCGCTGCGGCTGGTCGCCGAGCTGCCGCAAGCGTCCAAGTCCTGAGTTCTTCCACCCACCAACCAGAGGAGCATCCGATGGCAATTGACGTGTATCTGCATATCGACGGCATCAAGGGCGAATCGAACGACGACAAGCACAAGGAGTGGATCGAATGCTCCGCCGTGCATTGGGGCATCGTGCAGCCGAAGAGCGCCACCGCGTCCACCAGCGGCGGCCACACGGCCGAACGCGCGGAGCTGGAGGACATCTCGTTCCAGAAGCTGTCCGATCTGTCGTCCCCGATCCTGATGCAGACCTGCGCCGCCGGCAAGACCATTCCGCGGGCGCGCTTCGAGTTCATGCGCGCCGACGGCGACGGGCAACGCATCAAGTATTTCGAGATCGAACTGGAGAACGTCCTGGTCGGTCAGGTCAGTCCTCACATCGATCCGGGGGACATCCTGGGCGAGAACGTCAGCTTGAAGTTCTCGAAGGTGAAGTGGAAGTACACGCAGCAGAAGATCGGCGGCGGCGCCGGCGGCAACACGGCCGGCGGCTGGGATCTTGCCACCAACCGCGTCGTCTGACGCGGCGGCGCAGGCGGACCGGCCAGCGCCGGTTCGCTTTTCCGTTTCCGAGCGAGGAGCAGACATGGACATCAACTTGAAGACCCTGATCTCGAAGCTCAACGGCGTGACGCGTGCGGCGGCGACGCGGGCGGCGAGCATTTGCATGGGCTTGGGCCAGTATGAGGTCGATATCGAGCACGTTTTCCTCGCGTTGCTGGAGCAGCCCGATTGCGATGTGGCCGTGGTGGCGCGGCGCTGCGGCATCAGTACCATGGTGCTCGAGAGCGACCTGCGCGAGGAGATCAGCCGCTTTGCTGCGGGCAGCGCGCGCACGCCCGTCTTTTCGCGCCATCTGCCGACGCTGCTCGAACATGCCTGGCTGCTTGCCTCCCTCGATGCCGAGCGGCCCCACACGATTCGCAGCGGCCACCTGCTGCTTGCCTTGCTCACGGAACCCGACCTGGCCCAGCTCGCCAAGCGCGGCTCCCGCCTGTTCGCGAAGTTCCCGCGTGAACGCCTGAAACACGAGTTCGAACGCCTGACGGAAGGCTCATGCGAGGCGACGGAGACGGCTCCGGCACCGCCTGCGGTCGACGGCGTGACCGAACTGAAGGCGGTGGAGGGAACGCCAGCGCTGGATCAGTACACGACTTGCCTCACCCAGCTCGCGCGCGAGGGCAAGCTCGATCCGGTCATCGGGCGCGACGCCGAGATCCGCCAATCCATCGACATCCTCATGCGGCGGCGCCAGAACAATCCCATCCTCACGGGCGAAGCGGGCGTCGGCAAGACGGCCGTGGTCGAGGGCCTGGCGCTGCGGGTCGCCGCCGGCGACGTGCCTCCCGCATTGCGCGAGATCGAGATCCACACGCTGGATATGGGGCTGCTGCAGGCCGGCGCTTCCGTCAAGGGCGAGTTCGAAAACCGCCTCAAGGGCGTAATCGCCGAAGTGCGCCGGAGCGCGCGCCCGCTCGTGCTGTTCATCGACGAAGCGCACACGATCATCGGCGCCGGCGGTGCGGCGGGCCAGAACGACGCCGCCAACCTGCTCAAGCCCGCGCTCGCGCGCGGCGAACTGCGGACCATCGCCGCGACGACCTGGAGCGAGTACAAGAAGTACTTCGACAAGGATGCCGCGCTGGCGCGCCGCTTCCAGGTAGTGAAAGTCGAGGAGCCCGACGAGGAGACGGCCTGCGCGATGCTGCGTGCGATGGCGCCGCTGATGGAGACGCATTTTCAGGTGCGGGTGCTGGACGAGGCGGTGGAGGAGGCGGTGCGGCTGGCGCGCCGCTACATCGGCGGCCGCCAGCTGCCGGACAAGGCGGTCGGCGTGTTGGACACGGCCTGTGCCCGCGTGGCGCTCGGGCGCGATGCCGCACCGGCGCCGCTCGAATCCCTGACGCGGCGCGGAGAGCAGCTGGACGCGCAATTGACGCGCCTGGAACGGGAGTCCACGGCCGGCGAAGCGCACAGCCAGCGCATCGAGACCCTGCGCGCGGTGCGCGCTTCGGTGGCGCAGGAAGAGGCCCGCCTGCGCGAGCGCTGGCAGCGCGAGCGCGCCCTCGCCGCGGAGGTGACGCGCCTGCGGGACCAGGGCGACGGCAGGGCGATGCAGGCCACCGTGGCCGAACTGCACAGCGTCCAGGGCGACCAACCCCTGGTGCCACTGCACGTCGATGCGAAGGCCATCGCCGACGTGGTGTCTGCCTGGACCGGGATCCCGCTCGGCCGCATGGTCAAGGACGAAATCGCGGCCGTCATGCAGTTGGACGCGGCCTTGGCCGAGCGCGTGATCGGGCAGCGCCAGGCCACCGATGCAATCGCCCAGCGCGTGCGCATGGCGGGCGCGAAGATGGAGGAACCGGACAAGCCGCGCGCGGTCTTCCTGTTCGCTGGCCCTTCCGGCGTCGGCAAGACGGAAACGGCATTGACGCTCGCGGAACTTCTGTACGGCGGCGAACGCAAGCTCGTCACCATCAACATGAGCGAATACCAGGAGGCGCACAGCGTGTCCGGCCTGAAAGGGGCGCCGCCGGGCTACGTCGGATACGGCGACGGCGGCGTGCTGACCGAAGCCGTGCGGCGCCAGCCGTACAGCGTGGTGCTGTTCGACGAAGTGGAGAAAGCGCACCCCGACGTCCTGGAGCTGTTCTACCAGGTCTTCGACAAGGGCACGCTCGATGACGGCGAGGGCCGCGCGGTCGACTTCCGCAATACGATTATCATCATGACCTCGAACGCCGGCTCGGCCCAAGTCATGCAGACCTGCCTGAACCAGAGCGTCGACGAACGACCGGACCCGCAGACGTTGGCCAACGCCTTGCGCCCAGCGTTGGCGCGCCACTTCAAGCCTGCCTTCCTGGGACGCGTCACGCTGGTGCCGTTCTATCCGCTGGCCGACGATGTGCTGGCCCGCATCGTAGCCCATAAACTCGACCGCATCGGCCGCCGCCTGGCCGAGAACCACCGCGCCAGCTTTGCCTTCGACGACAGCGTGGTGGAAACCGTACTGTCCCGCTGCACGGACGCGGACGCCGGCGCCCGCAACATCGACGCCATCCTCAATGGCACGCTCTTGCCCGCCATTGCCGATGAAGTCCTTGCGCGCATGGCCGATGGCGGCACGCTCACGTCCGTGCGCGTCAGCGCGGAGGAGGGAGGCGCGTTCCGTTTGATGGTGGATGCAGCCTGAGGAGAACTCGATGTTCGCAGCCGACGACCTGCTCAAGCCAGTAACCGGCGCGCATCCCTGCGGCGAGGACCTCGCGTTCTCGCCGGAGATGGACGCCATTGCCCGCGCGCGCCAGGAGGACGATCCGACCCTTGATCAGGGCGAATGGGAAACCGCCCTGAAGGAGGCGGACTTGCCGTTCGTCATCGGCCAATGCGCGGAGCTGATCGCCCACCGCAGCAAGGATCTGCGCCTGGCGGTCTGGCTGGCCGACGCGGCGGCGCGTACCGGAGGCCTGGCGGCGCTGGCCGACGCATTGCGCGTGGTGAGCGGGCTGTGCGACCGCTTCTGGGACGGGCTCCATCCATTACCCGACGAGGGCGGGCACGAACAACGGGCGGGCAACCTGTGCTGGCTGGCGGCCCGGCTGCCCGGGCTGGTGGCGGCCGCGCCGGACGACGGGCCTGGCGCCGCGCGCTGCGTGGCGGCCCTGGAGGAGCTGGAACGGGTGGTCGATGCACGCCTTGGCGCCGACGGTCCGAGCCTGACCCGCGCCAAGGATGCCCTGGCCAGCCGCGGCCCGCGCACGCCGGCGTCGTCCGCATTGGTGACGGAACCCGGCGGGGAGCGCCCGCTGGCGGACGGCGCGCCGGCCTCGCGCGCGCAGGCGCTCGCCCAGCTGAGGGAGATCGCGGAATTCTTCCGCCGGACCGAGCCGCATAGCCCGGTCGCCTACCTGGCCGACAAGGCCGCCGACTGGGGCGCGCAGCCATTGCACGTGTGGCTGCGCGCGGTGGTCAAGGATGCCGGCAGCATCGCCCATCTCGAAGAGCTGCTCGGCCTCCCCGGCGGGACGTGAAACTACTTCTTTTTCGCGACCTGGGCCGAGGCTTTGGCAATCTGGTCCTCGACCTGCTTGACCGCGTCGCGGGTGGCCTTGGTCACCTCCTCGTAGCCACGGAAGGCGTTGTCGATGGCCGCCTTCACGATGTGCACCGCGTTCTGCGAACCCGGCTTCACGTTCTCGGTGACGTCGTAGATCAGCGCCGACAGCGCGTTCTGCGCCTCGGCCATGTGCACTTCGGCGGCCTTGGCAAATTCGCTGTGGATTTCTTCGATGGCCGCCTTGAGGTCGGTGCTGTAGGCCATGGCGTTGGCCATGCCCGGCTGGGCGTGGGCGGCGGCGGCCTGCAGCGCGGACTGGGCGTCCGTGGCCTTGCCGATCTCCTTGCCCGCGGCAAGCGTCCCTTCGACCGAAGTGCGGGCGGCGTCCATGTTCAGGTTCACCACCTGCTCGACCCCCTTCATTGCCTTGCTGGCGAGGGTGTTAAAGGTATTCATCTGGAGCTCGAACAAGGTTTTGGTAGCGGCGGCGAATTGCTCGGGACTCTTAAACATCTGGCTCCTCCAATCGATGGTTTTGGGGTGACAGCACAGCAAGTATGCCACGCAGGCAGTATCATGCGACAAGTTTGTGCAAGGAGTCCGAAAAATGGCCTACAACATTGGTGAAGCCGCGAAAGCCTCGGGCGTATCGGCCAAGATGATCCGGCATTACGAGTCGATCGGCCTGACGGGGGAAGCGCGCCGCACGGAGTCGGGTTACCGCGTGTACCGCGACGACGACGTGCGGGTCCTGCAGTTCATCCACCGTGGACGGGCCCTGGGCTTTTCGCTGGAACAGATCCGCGAGCTGCTGGCCCTGTGGCAGGACCAGAACCGCGCCAGCGCCGACGTGCGCGCGCTGGCTTACCAGCATATCCACGAACTGGAACGCAAGATCGCCGAGATGGAGGCGATGAAACGCACGCTGGAGCGGCTGGCTTGTTCCTGCTCAGGCGATGAGCGTTCGTCCTGTCCCATCCTGGACGACCTGGCTTCCGCGGGGTGAGACGCGCCGGGGGGAAGGACGGCAGAGACAAGGATATCGTACGCTGATATGATGTCGTTCTTTCTAATTTGCGTAAATTGCCATGACCTTGTCGCGTCTCTCGATTCCCTGTCTGCTCGTGCTTTCTCTCGCGTCGTGCGGCGGAGGTGGCGGGACCGCCCCGGCAGCGCCGCCGCCGGTCGTTAACCCTGCCTTGGCCGGAATGACGCTGTTCGCCGGCGAACTGGGCGGGTTCGGCAATATCGACGGCACCGGGGCGGCGGCACGTTTCAGCAGCCCAACTGCCGTTGCTGCCGATGGGGCCGGCAACGTCTACGTCGCCGACGGTTCCACCGTGATCC
>DASRUW010000642.1:0-3628 GCA_035655255.1 Telluria sp.
CTCGGCGCCCTGCGCCGCGTCATGACGCTGCAGGCGGCACACCCGAACCGCTACGAAGCCCTGCTCGGGAACCACGACCTGCACCTGCTGGCGGTGTACGCCGGCGCGCAGCAGCGCTCCCGCAACGACACCCTCGACGAGATCCTGGACGCGCCGGACTGCGACGTCCTGATGGCGTGGCTGCGCCAGCGCCCCCTCGCGCTTCGCGCCAACGGCCACCTGCTGGTGCACGCCGGCCTGCTCCCGCAATGGAGCGCGGACCAGGCGCTGGCACTGGCGCACGAGGTCGAGGCGGTGCTGCGCGGGCCGGACTGGAAGGACTTCCTCGCCGAGATGTACGGGAACACGCCGGACCGCTGGGACGACGCGCTCACCGGCGCCGCGCGCCTGCGCTGCATCGTCAACGCCTGCACCCGCATGCGCCTGTGCGCGCCGGACGGCAGCATGGACTTCTCGATCAAGGAAAGCGCGGGCGCCCCGCCCGGCTCGAACCTGCGGCCCTGGTTCGACCTGCCGGGTCGGGCCAGCCGCGACGTCACCGTGGTGTTCGGTCACTGGTCGGCGCTGGGCCTGCTGCTGCGGCCCGACGTGATCGGCGTGGACAGCGGCTGCGTCTGGGGCGGCAAGCTCACCGCCGTCTGCCTGGATGACCGCTCGCTCCTGCAGGTCGACTGCCCCGAATACCGTCCCGTGCAGGCGCCTGCGCGCGCCTAGACGCCGTCAGCCCGTCCCAGAGCACGGCCGATGGCGTCGTGGGCGGCCTGGGCGAGCTCGCGACGGTGGGCGCCTGCCGCCTCCAGCACCGGCAGGCAGCGCACCTGGGCGCGTATGCCCTGGGCGTTGAGGATGGCAATCATGCTCTGCACGAAGGTCGTCTCGCCGATGTAGTCCACGGCGCCATGGTAGTTGCCCGCCGCGTCCACATAGCGCAGCGCGTAGGGCTGCACCGGCACTTTGGCGTCGATGGCCGCCTCGAACAGATTCGCGTGAAACGGCAGCACCGTGCCCTGCGGGGCCGTGGTCCCTTCCGGGAAAAAGGCCACGCGCTGGCCTTCGTGCAGGCGGTCCACCAGTCCCTTGAAGATATGCCGCAGGTCGCGCCGGTTGCCGCGCGCGATGAACACCGTGCCCGCGGCGGCCACCAGCCAGCCCACCACGGGCCAGGCGCGGATCTCCGCCTTGGCGACGAAACGGCTCGGATGGGTGGCGTTGATGACGAAGATGTCCAGCCAGGACACGTGATTGGCCACAACCAGCGCGTGGCGCAGCGGTGCGGCGCCCGGCAGATCCTCCACCCGCACGCCGCAGATCGTCAGCAGCTGGCGCGACCAGCGCCGCACCAGCCAGTCGCGCCAGGCGCGCGGCGCCCACGGAAACACGAGCGCGCAGGTGCCCAGCCCCAATGCGAAGTGAAGCAGCACCCGCGCGAGGCGGAACTCGAAACGCAGCACCAACGCGGACTCAGCGCGAACGGCGGAAGGCGATATGTCCGCCGACCACGGTGGCGCGCACCTGGCCGGCCAGTTCGTAGCCGAGGAAGGGCGTGTGCTTGCCCTGGCTGGCCAGGGCCGACGCCTCCACCTTCCAGCGCACGGCCGGATCGAACACCACCACGTCGGCCGGCACGCCCTGCCCCAGCGTGCCGGCGGACAGCCCGGCGATGCGCGCGGCGTCGCAGGTGACGCGCGCCAGCGCCCGCGCCAGCGGATCGGCGCACTGGCCGTGCGCATACTCGTCGGCCCAGCGCAGGGCCAGCGACAGCAGCAGCTCCAGGCCGGTGGCGCCGGGCGATGCCTCGGCGAAGGGCAGCAGCTTTTCGTCGTCGTCGACCGGAGTGTGGTCCGAGCACACCGCGTCCACCGTGCCGTCCAGGACCGCGGCGCGGATCGCATCGCGGTCGCGCTGGCTGCGCAGGGGCGGCGTCATGCGCGCGTTGGGGTCGAAGAAGCCGATGTCGGCGTCGGTCAGGTGCAGGTGGTGCGCGCCGACGTCGCAGGTCAGGCGCAGGCCTTCCTTCTTGGCCGCGCGCACCATCTCGATGGCGGCGGCCGAGGACAGGCGGCACAGGTGCACCCGCGCGCCGGTGGCGCGCATCAGTTCGAAGATGGTGTACATGGCGATGGTCTCGGCCATCACCGGCACGCCGGACAGGCCCAGGCGCGAGGCCAGCGGCCCGCTGTGGGCCACGCCGCCGCGGCCGATCCACGCGTCCTGCGGGCGCAGCCAGACGGTGTAGCCGAAAGTCTGCGCATACTGCAGCGCGCGCAGCAGCACCGTGGTGTCGCGCACCGGCTCCTCGGCCTGCGCGAAGCCGATGCAGCCGGCTTCCGTCAGTTCCGCCATCTCGGTCAGCGCCTCGCCCTTGAGGCCCGTCGTAAGCGCGCCGAGCGGATGCACGTTGGCCTGATTCAGGCCGCGGGCGCGGTGCTTGAGCATTTCGACCAGGCCCGGCTCGTCCAGCACGGGGTCGGTGTCGGGCGGGCAGACCAGCGAGGTCACCCCGCCCTGCACCGCCGCCTGCATCTCGGATTCCAGCGTGGCCTTGTATTCGTAGCCCGGCTCGCGCAGGCGCGCCGACAGGTCGACCAGGCCCGGCGCGACCACCAGGCCGGTGGCGTCGATCACCTCGTCGGCGGCGAAGCCGTGCGGGGCGAAGCCGAGCGAGGCGATCTTCCCGTTGGCGATGTAGATGTCCTGGGTGGCGTCGATCTTGTTGGCCGGGTCGATCACGCGCCCGTTCTTGATAATGATGTTCATCCCTGGTTTCCTGCCAAAATGCTCATCACGGCCATGCGCACCGCGATGCCGAACGTGACCTGCGCGAGGATCACCGCCTGCGGACCGTCGGCCACCGCCGAATCGATCTCCACCCCGCGGTTCATCGGGCCCGGGTGCATCACGATGGCGTCCGGCTTGGCAAGCGCCAGGCGCTCGGGCGTGAGGCCATAGCTCTTGAAGTATTCCTGGGCCGAGGGCAGCAGCGCGCCGCTCATGCGCTCGTTTTGCAGGCGCAGCATGATGATCACGTCCACGTCCTTCAGGCCTTCGTCGATGTTGTTGAAGACCCGCACGCCCATCTGTTCCAGCCCGCCCGGCAGCAGCGTGGCCGGGCCGATGGCGCGCACTTCCGGCACGCCGAGGGTGGTCAGCGCGTGGATGTCCGAGCGCGCCACGCGCGAGTGCAGGATGTCGCCGACGATCGCCACCCGCAGGTTGGTGAAGTCCTTCTTGTAGTGGCGGATGGTGTACATGTCCAGCAGGCCCTGGGTCGGGTGCGCGTGGCGGCCGTCGCCGGCGTTGACCACGTGGACGTGGTTCTGGCCCGTGCGGATCAGGTGCTCCGCGATCAGGTAGGGCGCGCCCGATTGCGCGTGGCGCACGACGAACATGTCCGCGTGCATGGCGGCCAGGTTGTCGATGGTGTCGAGCAGCGACTCGCCCTTGGCGGTGGACGAGGCCTGGATGTTCAGGTTGATCACGTCCGCCGACAGGCGCTTGGCCGCGATCTCGAAGGTGGTGCGGGTGCGCGTGGAGTTCTCGAAGAACAGGTTGAACACGCTCTTGCCGCGCATGAGCGGCACCTTCTTCACCTCGCGGTCCGAGATGCTGACGAAGGACGAGGCGGTGT
>DASRUW010000643.1:0-8907 GCA_035655255.1 Telluria sp.
GGGGATGGCGGACTCGCGCCCGCCGCGGGCGAATTTTTCGAACAGGTCTTCCTCGCGGCCGGGCGGCAGGCCTGGGCCGTCGTCGCGCACGCTCAGTTCCAGCTTGCCGTCGCGGGCGATGGCGCCGATCTCGATGCGCGCGTCGGCCGGCGTGTATTTGCAGGCGTTCTCCAGCAGGTTGCACAGGACGCGCTCGATCAGCATGGCGTCGAAGCGGACCAGCGGCAGGTCCGGCGCCAAGCGGGTGCTGGCCGCGCGGCCGGCCAGGTTCCAGCGGTTGGCGCGCAGGGCGCTGCCGATCGCTTCCTCCACGCTTTGCCATTCGAGGTTGAGGGTGATCTTGCCGCTCTCGATGCGGGCCATGTCCAGCAGGTTGGCGACCAGGGTGCTCATGCGCTTGGCCTCGTCGCGCAGGGCGGCGGCCAGCTCCAGCTGGGATGGCGCCAGCTCCGGCCGCGACAGCGCCAGCGCCTCCGACAGGCCGACCAGGGACGTGAGCGGCGTGCGCAGGTCGTGCGACAGCGCGGACAACAGCGAATTGCGCAAGCGTTCGCCCTCCATGCGCACTTCGGCATCCTGGGCCACCTCCACGTAGTGCACGCGCTCGAGCGCAATCGCGGCGAGGGCGGCAAAGGCGTCGAGCAGTTCGCGCTGTTCGGGCACCAGCACCCAGCTGCGCTCGGAGGTCCAGGCCAGGAGCACCCCCCGCGTGCGCATCGGGGCGATCAGCGGGAGGTAGACGAACTTGCTGGTGCCCAGGCGCGCCGTGCCCGCCCCGGCCGGCGCGCTGTTCTCGTAGGCCCATTGGGCGGTGGCCATGTCCAGCACGCTCACCGGCGGCACGCGCACCGCGGCGCGCTCGGGATAGCGCAGGAGCCGGCCGGGCCCGGGAACGAGGATGGTCGATTCGGCATTGAAGGTGCGCTGCACGAAGCGGCGCGTGATGTCTTCCACCTGTTCGGCCAGCAGCACGCCCTGCAGCTCGCGCGCGAACTCGTACAGCGCGCGGGTGCGCGCTTCGCGTTCGCCCGCCATGCGTGCCTGTTCGCGCAGGCTGCCGGTGCGCGCGATGGTGAGCCAGCCCAGCGCCGCCAGCAGGGACACCAGGAGCAGCAGGGCCACGCCGCTGGCGGGGCCGAGCAGTGGCCAGGCGGCCACGGTGCCGAACAGGCCCACGCCGACCGCCAACCGGTAACGCCAGGAGGGCGCGAACGGCGCCTGCGGCGCGGGCTGGTCCGGCGTCTGGGCCTGGCGCGGCAGCGCGATCTCGATCAGGTCGACGTCCGGCGCGCTGGCCGCGACCCGGCGCAGGACGGAGGTGGTCCAGGCGCGCAGGCCGTTGCGGGTACGGCCAAGGACGACGGTCTTGCAGCCGTGGACGCGGGCGAATTCCGCGAGGGCGAGGGCGGGATCCTCGGCTTCGAGCACTGAGGTGGACGCGCCCAGTTCGCGCGCGAGATCGAGGCGTTCCAGCACGCGGCGGCGGGCATCCTCGGGCAGGCGGCGCAGGCGCGGCGTTTCCACCAGCACGGCGTGCCAGGGCGATGCGCTCAGGCCCGCCAGGCGGGCCGCGGCACGCACGACCAGGTCGGCGCCCGGTCCGGTGCCGATGCAGGCAAGGACGGGGCTGGCGGCGGGGGAGAAGGCTTCGGACGGCATAGTGCGCATCTTAAGGCATGGGTCGTAAACGGGCCGTAAAAAATCCCGGCTTTTACGGCTTGTTTACATGCGGGGCGGGGCGGATTTACGACAAATTTCGGCGGCGGCGCATATCGTGGACTCCTCGCTTTTCATACCTGAAGGAGTCCATATGCCACTGATCGTCATCCTCTTCATGGCGCTGCTTGCCCTGGTCTTGTCCGGCCTGCGCATCGCCAACCAGTACGAGCGCGCCGTCGTGTTCCGGCTGGGGCGCTTCCAGCGCGTCGCCGGGCCTGGCCTGTTCTGGATGATCCCGTTCATCGAGTGGAACCGCCTGGTCGACCTGCGCACCATCACCGCCTCGGTGCAGCCCCAGGAGACCATCACCAAGGACAACGTGCCGGTCAAGATCAATGCCGTGGTGTGGTACCAGACGGTCGATCCGGTCAAGGCCGTGATCGACGTGCGCGACGTGGACGGCGCCGTGATCCAGGTCGCTCTGACCTCCCTGCGCACCCTGATCGGCCGGCACACGCTGGACGAGGTGCTCAAGGACCAGGACCAGCTGGCCGGCGCCCTGCGCGCCGCCGTGGACGCCGCGACCGAGCCCTGGGGCGTGCAGGTGTCGCGGGTCGAGATGCGCAACGTCGAGATTCCGGAGTCGATGCAGCGCGCCATGGCGCAGGAGGCGGAGGCGCTGCGCGAAAAGCGCGCCCGCATCATCAAGGCCGAAGCGGAGCTGGAAGCGTCGGAAAAGCTCAAGAGCGCGGCGCGCCTGATCATGGAATACCCGGCCGGGCTGGAACTGCGGCGCATGCAGATGCTGACCGAGATCGGCGCCGAACAGAATACGTCGACTGTCGTCATGATCCCCAGCGAATTCGTGTCCATGGCGCGTAACATCGCCGAAGTGGCGCGCAAAGCGGCCTGATTGAAGGAGCAAGCGAATGAAAGCCCTGATGTTCTCCCTGCTGTTGCTGGCCGCCGGCGTGCAGGCCGCGCCCACCGAGACGCCCGTGACCCTGGACACCGGCAGCGGCGTGCTGCACGGGACCCTTGCCATGCCCGCCGCCGCCAACGCCCCGGTGCCGGCCGTGCTGCTGGTGGCAGGCTCGGGCCCGACCGACCGCGACGGGAACACCGCCGCGCTGCCGGGCCATAACGACAGCCTCAAGCTGCTGGCGAACGCGCTGGCCGGCGCCGGTTTCGCAACCGTCCGCTACGACAAGCGCGGCATCGCCGCCAGCCGCATCGCGATGGCGAGCGAAGCGGACCTGCGCTTCGATCACTACGTGGACGACGCCGCGCGCTGGCTCCGGCAAATGAAGGCCGACCCGCGCTTCTCGGGCGTGGCCGTCCTGGGCCACAGCGAAGGCTCCCTGATCGCCATGCTGGCCGCCCGGAAGGTGCCGGTGGCGGCGGTGGTGTCCGTGGCTGGCCCGGCCCGTGGCGCGGCGCAGATCCTGCGGGCCCAACTGCAGGACAAGCTGCCGCCGCCCCTGCTGGCCGACAGCGAACGCGTGATCGCGGCGCTGGAGCGGGGCGAGACGGTGAACGATGCGCCGCCGGCCCTGGCCGCGTTGTTCCGCCCCTCGGTGCAGCCCTACCTGATGTCGTGGTTCCGCTATGTGCCGGCGCAGGAAGTGGCCAGGCTGAGCATGCCGGTCCTGATCATCCAGGGCAGCACGGACCTGCAGGTGCCCACCCTGGAGGCGGATGCGCTGGGTCGCGCCAATCCGCGCGCCCAGGTGGCGGTGGTGCCGGGCATGAACCATGTGTTGAAAGAGGCCGCCGGCGGACTGGCCGAACAGATGCCAACCTATTCCGACCCGTCCCTGCCGTTGGCGCCGGGCTTCGTCGAGCGCCTGACGGCCTTCCTCAAGGTGTCGCTGAAGTAGCGGCGACGGTGGGCTTGGTGGGCTCGTGCCGGTCCTGGCACGCGCCCAGCAGGGCAAGGCAGGCGAGCAGGGCGGCGATCCGGGTGGCGAGGGTGGACATGGCGGCTCCGGCGGACAGGAAGACCGCACCATCCTAGTCCAGCGCCGTCCGGGACGGCGCAGGGCAGGGATTTTTTGTCGTCCGCAGCCCGGTTTCGTCGCCAGATGGGCCGTTCCGTCGGATAATGCCGGGGCGGCGCGCGCACGCTTGGTACCGTGCGTTCGTCGTTCACTACCTTCGGATGCCTATCATGATTGCCAGCGCCCTACTGATCACTCGCCTGCTGACCGCCTGGTTCTTCGCCTATTTCCTGTTTTGCGTCACTTTTTACCAGGTGTTCCTGCGGCCCCTGGACGTCGAGCGGCCCGAGCCCTTTTTCGTCATCGGCGGCTTCGCCGGCATGGCCGCGGTCGTCAGCGTCGTGTTCTCGCATCTCGGCCGGGTACGCCTGCTCGCCGATGAGCTCAACGCTTCCACCCTGTCCAATCGCCAGCGCCGACGCATCGAGATTCCGTTCGACGCCAACGACGCCTTCGCGATGATCGACGCCGCCATCCGCGAGCTGCCCGGCGCGCACGACATCGAGAGCGCGCGCGACAGCCTGCAGGTGCGCGCCAAGGTCAAGCGCGCCGGCCCCTACCAGAACGGCGCCGACGAGGAGAGCCGCCGCTTCGGCCGCAACCGCCGCAACCAGATCCTGGCCACCGTCACGCCCAACGGCGACGCCTGCTCCATCAGCCTGGTGTGCGAACCGGAGCGCCCGGCCTGGACCGACGCCTTCCTGGTCGACCACGGCACCAATCTGGAAAACGCGGAAGCCATCGTGCGCGCCGTGACCCGCCGCGTGGGCGAGCGCCGCCGTGGCGAACAGGCCAGCGTGCAGCAGACCGTCACCGAAAAGGAGCTCACCGAAGCCAAACTGTCGCTGCTGCATGCGCAGGTCGAGCCCCACTTCCTGTACAACACCCTGGCCAGCGCCCAACTGCTGACCCGCACCGATCCGCCGCGCGCCGACGAGATGCTGGGCAACCTGATCTCCTACCTGCGCCACTCGCTGCCGCGCACCGACACGGCGATCTCCACCCTCGGCGTGGAGCTGGAACGGGCGCGCGCCTATCTCGACATCCTCAAGATCCGCATGGGCGCCCGCCTGAACTGCCAGATCGAGGTGCCGGACGAACTGCTGTCCGTGCAGGTGCCGCCGATGATGCTGCAAACCCTGGTGGAAAACGCCATCAAGCATGGCCTGGAGCCCAAGTCCGGCGGCGGCACCGTGTGGATCCTGGCGCGCGCCTTCGACCAAGCCGTGTCGATCACGGTGGCCGACGACGGACGCGGCTTCTCGGCCGAGGGCGGCGGCACCGGCATCGGCCTGCGCAACGTGCGCGAGCGCCTGCGCCTGGCCTACGGCGCCGCCGCTTCGTTCGCGATCGTGGCCAACTTCCCGAGCGGGGTGGCGGCCACGATCACGGTGCCCAATTCGACCCTGGTGGGGAGCCCGGCATGAGCACCTGCGTGATCGCCGAAGACGAAAGCCTGCTGCGCGACTCCCTCGTGCAGATGCTGGGCGAAGCCTGGCCCGAGCTGCGGATCGTCGCGGCCTGCGAGGATGGCGGCGCGGCGCTGGAAGCCATCGCCCAGCACCAGCCGGACGTGGCCTTCCTCGACATCCGCATGCCGGGCCTGACCGGCCTGGAGGTGGCGGGGGCGATGGTGACGGCCAGCCCGAACACCCAGGTCGTGTTCGTGACCGCCTACGACCAGTACGCGGTCGACGCCTTCGACCAGGGGGCGGTCGACTACCTGCTCAAGCCGGTGGAGAAGGCGCGCCTGACGACCGCCGTGCGCCGCCTGCGCAACCGCGCCGGCGCCGAGGCCGCGGCCCTCACCGAACTGCTGCGCAAGCTGGGGCAGGCCGCGCCGGTCCCGTCCAAGGCGCCGCCGCTGGTGTGGCTGACGGCCAGCGCCGGCACCGAGACGCGCCTCATCATGGTCGACGACGTGGCCTACTTCCAGTCCGACAGCAAGTACACGGTGGTGATGACCGAGCGCGGCGAAGCCCTCCTGCGCAAGCCGATCCGCGAGCTGCTGGAGGCGCTGGACCCGACCATCTTCAAGCAGATCCACCGCTCCACCATCGTCAACCTGAAGGCGATCGCCTCGATCACGCGCGACGAGACGGGCCGCGGCATCGTCAAGCTGAAAAACCGGCCCGAAACGCTGGCCGTCAGCCAGCCCTTCATGGCGTTGTTCAAGAACATGTAAGCGGCGGTTACACTCGACACGCTTGTGTAACAGGCCATTTGCGGGCGGCTTGTTAGAATGCCTCCAGGTAAAACCAAAACGAGGCAACCCGCCATGAAAACCTTCTTCCTCGCCGCAGCCCTGGCCGCGGCCAGCATCCCGGCCCTGGCCCAGACCAACGTCAGCATCGAGGTCGGCCAGCCCGGCTTCTACGGCCGCATCGACATCGGCGACTACGGCCCGCCGCCGGTGATTTACGCCCAGCCGATCATCGTCGAACGGCGCGTGCGCGTGGCGCCGCAAGTGGTCTACCTGCGGGTGCCGCCGGGGCACCAGAAGCACTGGTCCAAGTTCTGCGGCCGCTACAACGCCTGCGGCCAGCGGGTATACTTCGTGCGCGACGACTGGTACCTGAACACCTACGCCCCGCATGTGCGCGAGGAGCGCGAACATGGCAATGGCCGCCCCGAGTGGGCCGGCGAAGGCCGCGGCCATGACGGGGATCACGGCAAGGGCCACGGCCGCGGACACGGCAAGCACTGACCAGTTGCCTCCGCCGTGGTGCGTCGCAGCAAAACCGTCCGGAAAGGAGTAAACTCAGGACGGTCCGCGACGTGCGGACGCCACGACGAGGAGGCACGCTTTGCGTAGCGACATAGTAGTGGTGGGAGGCGGGGCAGGCGGCCTGGAACTGGCCTGCAAACTGGGCCGCAAGTTCGGCCCGTCCAAGGTGGCTCTGGTCGACAGCCGCCTGTATCACATCTGGAAGCCGTCCCTGCACGAGGTGGCGGCCGGCACCCTCGACATCCACCAGGAGGGCCTGTCCTACCAGATGCTGGCGCACGATAACGGTTTCCGGTTCGTCTACGGCGCCTTCACGGCCCTCGATGCCGCCGCCAGGCGCATCACCATCGGCCCGGTCGTGGCCGCGGACGGCGAGACGGTCCTGCCCGAGCGCCGGCTCGAATACGGCAGCCTGGTGCTGGCCGTGGGCAGCACGTCCAACTACTTCGGCGTGCCCGGCGCCCAGGAACACACGATCTCCCTGAATGTCACCGAGGACGCCGAGCGCTTCCGCCTGACCCTGCTCAAGCTGCTGGCCCAGGCCGACGAATTGAAGCAGGAAGCGGTGCCGGCGGGGCTCGACATCGTCATCATCGGCGGCGGCGCCACCGGGGTCGAACTGGCGGCGGAGCTGCGCGAGGCGAGCAGCGTCTACGCGAGCTACGGCTACCAGCACCTGCAAGCCTTGCGCGACGTGCGCATCACCCTGCTCGAAGGCGCGCCGCGGATCCTGGCGCCGCTGCCGGAGCGCGTGTCGAACGCCGCCCTCAAGCTGCTCGGGCAGCGCGCCATCAAGGTGGTCACGGATTGCCGCGTCACCCGGATCGATGCCGACCAGGTGACCGACAAGGCCGGCAATGTGTACCGGGCCGACCTGTGCGTGTGGGCGGCCGGCATCCGCGCCCCGGAGTTCCTGGCCGGGCTGGGCTTGCCGGTCACCAAGGGCGGACAGATCGAAGTCGACGGCTTCCTGAAGGTCAAGGGGCACGCGGACATCTACGCCCTGGGCGACTGCGCCGCCTGCGTGGACGCGGAAGGCAAGCCCGTGCCGCCGCGGGCCCAGGCCGCGCACCAGCAAGCCGACTTCCTGCTCGCCACCTTCGCGCGGCGCGCGGCGGGCAAGCCGGCGCCGGCCAAGGCCTACCGCTACCGCGACTACGGTTCGCTGGTGTCGTTCGGCCAGTCGACCTCCGTCGGCAGCCTGATGGGTTCATTGAAGGGGCTGAGCTGGTTCGTGGAAGGCACGGTGGCGCGCTCGATGTACGTGAGCCTGCACCTGCTGCACCACCAGGCGGTGCTGGGGACGGTGCGCACGGCCGTGCTGGCGGTGGCGCGCTTTCTCATCAAGCGTACGACGCCGCTGGTCAAGCTCCACTAGCCCGGCAGCGCCGCGCAAGCGGGAAGGGTCAAGCGGATCTGGCGAAGCTCGCGCGCAGGCAGCTGCCCGGTCCGCCCGGCGCGGGTCCGGCGCTGAATTCGCCGCCGAGAAAGCGCACCCGTTCGCGCAGCAGGCGCAGGCCGTGGCAGTCGGGCGCCCCGTCGCCCACCTTGGCCTGGCCGTTGCCGTCGTCGCGCACGGTCAGGGTCAGCTCGTCCTCGTTGTCGTCGAGGACCACGTCGACCAGCCTGGCCCCCGCGTGCGCGGCGGCGTTGGCCAGGCCTTCCTCCACGCAGCGCAGCAGGGCCACGCCCTGTTCGCGCGAGCAGGCCACTTCGCCCTCGGGCAGGCTGGCCGCCGCTTGCAGACCGGCATGCGCGGTATTGAATTCGGCCACATGCTCCGCGATGGCGGCTTTCACGCCCAGGAATTCGAGCTTGTCGTTCCACAGCGCGAGCTGCATCTGGCGGTTGGTGTTGACCACCTGGAGCAGCAGCTGCTTCATCTGGGCGACCCGGTCCTGCAAGGGCTTGTCCGGCGGCAGGCGCTGGGTGAGCAGGGTCAGGTGCATGGTGAGCGCCGTCAGCGACGAGCCGAGATTGTCGTGCAGCTTGCGGGCCAGCAGGCGGCGTTCGTCGTCCCAGCTGGTGCTGACGAAGCCCAGCAGCTCCTCGAGCTCGCGCAGGCGTGCCTCGGCGTCCGCCGTGCCCTGGCCTGTGCCGCTGTCTGGTGCCGGTGCTGTCATCCTGGGTCCCGAAAAGTTTCCGGCATCATACCTCAGCTTCCTTAAACGCGGCGCGTGTTCCTGAACGGGGCTCGGTGGCCTGCCGCACATACTTCGCGGGCCGTTCGGTTCACTCTGTTTTCGCACACACGAACCATGAGGAGTGAGTATGACTACGAGAACCAACGACGCGACCCGGCTGCTGGCCCAGGACCACCGCGAGGTGGAAGCGATGTTCGAAAAATTCGAGGCCCTGGGCGAGCGCGCCAAGGTGAGCAAGAAGAAGCTGGCCGAGGAGATCTGCCAGGCGCTGATCGTGCACACCCGGCTGGAGGAGGAATTGTTTTATCCGGCCGCGCGCGAATGCGGCAAGGAGTTCGAGGACCTGATCGACGAGGCGGTGGTGGAGCACGCCAGC
>DASRUW010000644.1:0-5252 GCA_035655255.1 Telluria sp.
TTTTTCGCTTGGCCTTGCCAAATTCGCTTAAAATGCAGCGCGCGCCGGGCTCCCGCCACAAGCTGGGGCCCTTCGTTTACACGTTCATAACTACATAAAATAGGAGAACCGCATGAGCGGTGCTGCAACTACACCTAACAAGGAAGTGGCGATCCCCGAGTTCAAACAGATCCTCGGTCACCCAGGTCCGCTGTGGATGCTCTTCATGACGGAATTCTGGGAGCGCTTCGCGTTCTACGGCATCCGCTGGGCCCTGGTGCTGTACATCGTCGCCCAGTTCTATCACGGCGACCCGTCCGGCCAGCAATCGGCCAACCTGATTTACGGTTCCTACCTCGCCATCGTGTACGCGGTCGCCGTGGTCGGCGGCTATGTCGCGGACAAAGTGATCGGCTACCAGCGTTCGATCCTGCTCGGCGCCGTCTTCATGTCGGCGGGCCTGTTCATGATCGCGTTCCCGAACGAGGAGGTCTTCAAGTTCGGCCTGGCCACGATCATCACCGGCAACGGCCTGTTCAAACCGAACATCTCCACCATGGTGGGCAAACTGTACAAGATGGGCGATTCGCGCCGCGACGCGGGCTTCACCATCTTCTACATGGGCATCAACGCCGGCGCCTTCATCTCGCCGATCCTGACCCAGGTCCTGGCCCAACACGTGTTCAACACCGGCGACACTCCGGCCTACAAGATCGTGTTCATGGCCTCGGGCGTGGGCATGCTGCTGTCGCTGGTGTGGTTCTGGTTCGGCCGCCGCGCCCTTGCCGGCATCGGCACCCCGCCGGAAGGCGGCGAAAGCCGCAAGCGCGTGGGCATGGTCGCCATCGGCTGCTTCTTCACCATCCCGGTGATCTACGCGCTGCTCAAAATGGGCTCCGAGAACCTGCAATGGATCCTGACCGCGCTGTTCGTGGTGCTGGCCGTGATGCTGATGGTGGAAGGTATCCGCGACGGCAAGGTTGCGCGCGACAAGACCATCGCCATGCTGATCATCTTCGCCTTCAACGTGATGTTCTGGATGTTCTTCGAACAGGCCGGCAGCTCGTTCACCTTCCTGGCCGATAACATCGTCAACCGCCGCTTCGGCGACTGGGTGTTCCCGACCGCGTGGTTCCAGTCGGTGAACTCGATCGCCATCATCACCTGCGCGCCGATCATCGCCTGGATCTGGATGGCGCTCGCGAAGCGCAACACCGAGCCGTCCATTCCGCGCAAGTTCGGCCTGGGCCTGATCTTCAACGGCCTGGCTTTCGGCCTGCTGATGTACGCCCTGACCTACCTCCTGAAGGACAACCTGATCCCGTTCTGGACCCTGTTCATGGTCTACGTGATCCAGTCCATCGGTGAGCTGTGCCTGTCGCCGATCGGCCTGTCGATGGTGACCAAGCTGGCGCCGGTGCGCCTGGTGGGCTTCGGCATGGGCGGCTGGTTCCTCTCGACCGGCATCGGCAACAACCTGTCGGGCATCTTCGCCTCCTTCGTCTCGGGCGAAAAAGGCATGTCGCCGCAGTCGGCGCTGGAAGGCTACACCATGGGCTTCTGGGCCCTGCTGGCCGGCGGCGCGATCCTGTTCCTGATCGCCCCGCTCATCCAGAAGCTGATGCACGGCGTGAAGTGATGTGATTTATCGCTGGCGGTGCGCGAGCGCCGCCAGCTCCGCCGCCGGCAAGGGCGGCGCGAACACGTAGCCCTGGGCGTAGTCGCAGCCCGCATCCGCCAGCAGCGCCTGTTGCAGGCGCGTCTCCACTCCCTCCGCCACCACCTCCAGCCCCAGCTTGTGCGCCATGGCGATGATCGCTTCGCACAGCGCCAGCTCGCTGCCCTCTTCCTCGATGCGGGACACGAAGGACCGGTCGATCTTCACGTAATCGAGCTGCACGCTGGTCAGGTGGGCGAGCGAGGAATAACCGGTGCCGAAGTCGTCCAGCGCCAGCTGCAGGCCGCGCCGGCGGTATTCGCGCAGGCTGTCGGCGATGTTGGCGGCGCCCTCGAACAGCACCCCTTCCTTGATTTCGATGGTCAGGCTCTGCGGCGGCAGGCCCAGTTCGGCGATGTAGTCGGCCCAGTCCTGGACCAGCTCCGCGTCGCGCCGGAACTGCACCGCGGACTTGTTCACGCACACCTGGAATTGCGGATCGAGGGCGCGCTTCCATTCCTGCGCCTGGCGCGCGGCCTGGCGGAAGACCCAGTCGCCGATGGCCACGATCAGGCCCGTCGATTCGGCGTAGGGAATGAACTCGGACGGCTCCAGCAGGCCCCGGCGCGGATGGCGCCAGCGCAGCAGCGCCTCGGCCTTGTGCACTTCTCCGCTGGCCAGGGCGACGATGGGCTGGTACAGCACCTCGAACTCGCCCTGGGTGATGGCGGCGCGCAGGTCGGACGACATCAGCTGCCGCTCGCGCGCGACGCACTGCAGCTCCGGCGTGAAATAGCTGTAACGGTTGCGGCCCGCGTTCTTGGCGGCGTACATGGCCTGGTCGGCGAAGGCCAGCAGGTCCGGCGTGTGCTTGGCGTCCGGCGGATACATGGCGATGCCGACGCTGGCCGAGACGAACACGCTTTCCTCGCCCAGCGCGAACGGCTGCGCCAGGCGCCCGACCACCGCCTGGGCGATGCGTTCCACGCCCGCCGTGCTGTCCAGCCCCGACAGGATCACGGTGAATTCGTCCCCGCCCAGGCGCGCCAGGGTGTCGGTCGCGCGCACGCAGGAGGCGATGCGCCGGGCCGCCTCCACCAGCAGACGGTCGCCCATGGCGTGGCCGAGGCGGTCGTTGACTTCCTTGAAATGATCGAGGTCGATGAACAGCAGCGCCAGCATGGATTCGCCGCGGTCCGCCTTGCGCGTTTCCTGCTCCAGGCGGTCGGTGAACATGTGCCGGTTCGGCAGGCCGGTCAAGTCGTCGAAATTGGCGTGGCGCCAGGCCAGCTCCTCGGACTGGCGCTTTTCCGTGATATCGGAAACGAAGGCGAGCGCGCCACAGTATTTGCCGCCGGCGTCGTGCATGGGATTCGTGGCCAGCTCGGCCCACAGCTCCGTGCCGTCCTTGCGCAGGAACTTGAATTCGTGGCGTTCGGAGATGCCGGCGCGGCGCCGTTCGACGTTGCGCTGGGCGATCTGCCGCCCTTCCTCATCCATGAAGTCGGCCAGGAGGCGGCCGATCATCTCGTCGGGCGCGTAGCCGAGCATGTCGGCCATGCGCGGGTTGACGAAGGTCGTGACGGTGGCGGCATCGATCTCCCAGATGCCTTCGTAGGCTTGGTGCACGATGCGGCGATAGCGTTCGGCGTCTGCCGCCGCTCTCGGGCCCGCTTCCTGCGCGTCGGTCTCGCTCCGCATACACCTCTCGCACCTCTGGCGCGACCTCACCCGCGCCGTGGTGATTCTTGGTTGTGCACACAGACTAGCACGCAGTTTGCGCGCCTGTCGAGGAGCTTTAGCGGTGGGCCCGGTTCAGGCGCCGTTCCAGCACCCGCTGCAGGTGTTCGAAGGCCAGACTGAGGACCCAATAAATGCCGGCGGCGGCCACGTACAGGGGCAGCGGCCGGAACGTCACCGCGATCACCTCCTTGGTCGCCAGCATCAGCTCCGTCATGGTAATAACGGACACCAGCGACGTATCCTTAATCAGGCTGATGAGCGTATTGCTCATGGAGGGAACGGCCACCCGCAGCGCCTGCGGCAGGACCACGAAGGACAGGGTCTGCCAGTAGCCCAGGCCCAGGCTGAAGCTGGCCCGCCACTGGCCCTGGCCGATGGCCTGGATCGCCCCGCGGATGCTCTCGGACAGGTAGGCGCCGGCGTTCAGCGACAAGGCCAGGACGCCGGCCGTGACCGGGGTGAATTCGATGCCGACGCTGGGCAGGCCGTAATAGATGACGAACAGCTGCACCAGCAGCGGGGTGCCGCGCATGGCGCTGACGTAGACGGCCGCCGGCCAGCGCACCGCCGCCCAGCGCGACATGCGCATGACGGCGGCCGGGAAGCCCAGGGCGAGCCCGCCCACCATGGCGGCGACGGCAAACAGCAGCGTGTACAGCGCGCCGGTCAGCATCACCGGCGCGGCCTCGCGCAGAAGGTCGACCAAGTCCATCAGTTGACCGGGCGCGAGACGTCGGTGCCGAACCAGCGCATGGACGCCTGTTTCAGGCTGCCGTCCGCGGCGGCGGCCGCCAGGGCCTTGTCCAGCGCGGCCTTGAACTTCGGATTGCCCTTCTGGAACGGGATCGCCATGCGGGTGGTCTCGCCCACGCGCGAACCGGCCTTCACCGGCAGGGTCGAGCTTTTCAGCAGATAGGCCACCATCAGGCTGTCGTTCAAGGCGGCGTCGATGCGGCCGAAGGCCAGGTCCTGCAGCTCCTCCGGCGCGGCCGGATAGCTCTTGACCGTGATGCCGGGCAGCGCGCGCGCCTGCTGTTCATACACCGTGCCCTGGCCCACGCCCAGCTTCTTGCCGTTCAGGTCGGCCAGGCTGTTGTACCGGGCCGTTTCGTTCTTGCGCACGATGAGCTGGGGACTGGAATACGTGTAGGGCGCGGAAAAGTCGAAGGCCTGTTCCCGCTTCGGGTTCACGCCCACCTGGCTGACGATCACGTCGTACTTGCCGGCGCCCAGGCCGGCCAGGATGGCGCTCCACTCGGTCGAGACGAATTCCGGCTTGAGCCCGAGCTTGGCCGCGACGATCCGGGCCACGTCCACGTCGTAACCGGCCAGCGTCCCCGTCTTCGGATCCTTGAAGTTGAACGGCGGGTAGGTGCCTTCCATGGCGATGCGCAGGGTGCCGCGCACCTTGACGGTATCGAGCAGGTCGGCCGCGTGGGCCTGGAGCGTGAACGCGGCGGCCAGCGCGGCGGCGAAAATCTTGATGCTCATGGGTTTCCTTGGTAAGAAGCGCGGGCCCGCACGCCGAAGCGGTGGCCGGTCACGAGGATGGTGCTGTCGACCAGGCTGGACAGGCCGAGGATGAGCTGCACCAGCTTGTCGGCGGGCAGCACCCAGATGCTGCCCTGGGGCGGCTCGGCCTGGGCGGCGGCCACGATCAGCGGGGCGATCCAGTCGGCCTCCGGCTCCACGTCCAGCACGACGGCGTCGTCCAGCGTCTGCAGGTAGACATTGCCGCCCGCGGCCAGCGTGAAGCAGATGCCGACCCCGGTCTCCTTCGGACCGATCATTTCCTGCATGCAGGCGTTGTGTTCCTCGATCCAAGCCTCCACATCTTGAGGAGTCGTCAATGCAATCCAGGGGCGGGGACGGA